>MNEX01000061.1 GCA_001917905.1 Acidobacteria bacterium 13_1_40CM_65_14 | reverse complement strand
CGCTGGCCAGCCATGTGGGATTGAGGTTGGCGTCGGCGCCGCCGGCGACCAGCACGCGTCCATCCTGCAAACGCTTCGCGATGCCTAAGGTGTGGCCGATCGACATCTGGCCAGCCGAGCTCCACGAATTCGCGGATGGATCGAACAATTCGGCGGATGCGACCGAGGTTTGCCCATCGTCGTTTGTGAATCCGCCGGTCACGAGGATTCGTCCGTCGGCAAGCGGCGTCGCATCAGGCAGGATGCGCGCGACTGACATCGGGGGCCGGCGGTCCAGGCAGCGGTGGCCGGATCGTAGAACGCGGTCGAGCTCGTGTATCCGTCGCTTGTAAACCCTCCGACCACGAACACGCGACCATCGGCAAGCGTGACGGCCCTGGGGGCGAAGGTTGGAAACGGCAAGTCGGGTCCCGCCGTCCAGCGGTCCTGCGTGGGGTCGTAGATTTCCGTCGAGGCAAGAAGCTTCGCGGTGGGAACATCGTCGACGGTCACGACGGTAAGGCCGCCGGTGACCAGCACTCGTCCATCCTGGAGCACTGTCGCAGTAAAAAAATATCGAGCGGTGAGCAGCGATGCCGCGGGCGCGGCCCAGCTGTTCCTGCCGGGGTCGTACACGTCTACGGCCGTCGACACAGCACCGAGGCGGACTCCACCGATCGCAAGTACTCGTCCGTCGTTGAGGACGACGGCGTCCGGCAGCTTACGTGCTTCGCTCATGTGTCCACCGACGAGCGACCAGCTTGATGACGCGTGCCCGATGAGCGAGTACTCGGCAACCACACACACCGCAACTCCCAGCGCGCCGAGGGCGCGCAGACGCAGCATCAATCTCATACAGCACCTCTGGTTATTGTGCCGGCGTGCGAACAGCGCGGCACGCCGATAGCGCGACGATCGCGCCAAGCGCTACAAGCGGGATGCCGCCCCACGCAGCATTGATGGACGCGTGAGTCCCTCAGAGGCTTGGATGGACGGACACGAAATCGAAATGTACAGTGCTGGTGAAGTCTGGCACTCTTCCGGAGGGGCACAATGGGCGGACACGACGAGCTGAGCGGTCCCGATTTGAGTGTTGGGATCGACGCGGGCAGTCTTCAGCCGGGAGGCAAGCTCCTCGGTCATGCGAAGGACGAAGCGGTCCTGCTCGCGCGCGTCGGCGACGAACTGGTCGCCGTTGGCGCACGCTGCACGCACTACGGGGGACCGCTCGCTGACGGTGTGATCGACGGCGACACCGTGCGCTGTCCGTGGCACCACGCCTGTTTCAGCTTGCGCACGGGCGAAGCGTTGCGAGCGCCGGCGTTGAATCCGGTCGCGTGTTGGAACGTCGAGCGTCGCGGCGAGAAGGTCGCCGTCACCGACAAGGTCGAGCGCGACCCTCTCGGACCGACGTATCCCGCACGTATCGACCGCGCGGCATGGCCGCGCGACGTCGTCATCATCGGTGCCGGCGCGGCCGGGAGTGCCGCGGCGGAAATGCTGCGCCGCTGTGGCTACGACGGTCGCATCACGGTCGTGGACGACGATTCCGGCGCGCCCTACGATCGGCCGAATCTCTCCAAGGATTACCTTGCCGGAACTGCACCCGAAGAGTGGATTCCGCTTCGACCCGACGATTTTTATGAGAAACACGACGTCAAGCTCATTCACGAGCGCGTGGCGCGACTCGACCCGGCCGCCAAGGCGGTCACCTTCGCCGGGCAGGGGTCGATCTCGTACGATGCGCTGCTCGTCGCGACCGGCGCAGAACCGGTCCGGCTCGCGCTGGCGGGCGACGGCCAATCACATGTGCACTACCTCCGCTCGCTCACCGACAGCCGGGCGATCGTCGACGCGGCAAAGCAGGCCAGGCGCGCCGTCGTGATCGGGGGAAGCTTCATCGGACTCGAGGTCGCGGCATCGCTGCGGGCGCGAAACTTTGACGTCCACGTCGTGGCGCCCGAGAAGATTCCACTCGGGCGCGTGCTCGGCGACCACCTTGGCAGCTTCATCCGCGCATTGCATGAGGAACACGGCGTCGTGTTCCATCTCGGCCATACTCCCCAGCGGATCGAACGCGACGCCGTCGTGCTCGACGACGGATCGCGGCTCGAGGCGGATCTCGTCGTGATCGGTGTCGGCGTGAGGCCGCGACTCGAGCTCGCCGAGCAGGCCGGCCTGGCGATCGATAAGGGGATCGCGGTGAATGAGTATCTCGAGGCGAGTGTGCCGCGGATCTTCGCCGCGGGCGACATCGCGCGATGGCCGGATCCACACAGCGGCGGGCGAATTCGCGTGGAGCACTGGGTCGTGGCGCAGCGCCAGGGCCAGACGGCGGCCCGAAACATCCTCGGTGCGCGCGAGCGGTTCGATCAAGTCCCGTTTTTCTGGAGCGCGCATTACGACGTGAGCATCAACTACGTCGGTCATGCGGAGCAGTGGGATCGTGTCGACGTGAACGGTGATGCGGCCAAGCGCGACGTGGCGGTTCGGTTCACGCGGGCGGGCAAGCTGTTGGCGCTGGCGACGCTGTTCCGGGACGAGGAGAGCTTGCGGGGGGAGATCGAAATGGAGCGCGGATAGAGACCGGGAATCTGCTATGGTCAGCTGGTTCACAACCAAGGAGGCAGTATGTCGCTCTCACGTCGCTCCTTTTTCCGAACGGCAGGTGCCGCCGGCGTCGGTCTGCTCTCGAGTGATTTCATCTCGGCTCGCGGCCGCGAAGCGTTCGCGGCGATCCAATCGTCGGCCGTCGCCGGTTATCGTCCTCAGGGGGCGGCGCAAGCCAGACGCGCGATCATCAAGATCAGCTCCAATGAGAACGCGTACGGGCCAGGTCCGGCCGCCCTTGACGCGGCGCGGAGCCTGCTCGGACCGGCTGCGGGACGCTACCCGACCAACGTGCCCGATCTCGCGGCGGCCATCGCGAAGCACTTCGGCGTCGAGCCGCAGAACGTGCTCGTGGGGACGGGATCCGGCGAGGTCATCGAGGCAGCGGTCATGGCGTTCACGTCGCCGACCCGTCCGCTCGTCTCGGCACTGCCCACGTGGGAGAGTCCCGCCAGGACGGCGCGCCGGATCAAAGCGTCCGTGAAGGACATCCGCGTCGACGCCGACCTCAAGCTCGATCTGGCGGCGACGACCGCCGCGGCCAAGGGTGCCGGCCTCGTGTTCTTCTGCAACCCGAACAACCCGACCGGCACCGTGCACTCGAAGGCCGCCGTGACGAAATTCGTCGAAGGTGTTCTGGCCGCCTCGCCCCAGACGACGATTCTTCTCGACGAGGCGTACTACGACTTCGTCGTCGATCCGTCCTATGCGACCGGCGTGCCGCTGGCGATGAAGTATCCGCGGGTGATCGTCACGCGGACGTTCTCGAAGGTGCACGGCATGGCGGGGCTGCGTGTCGGCTACGCGATTGGACATCCCGATACGCTCAAGGCGATCGAGCCGCACAAGACCGGCGACCTCAACGTCGTCAGCGCCGCGGCCGCGGCGGCGTCGATTCAGGACACAGCGCACGTCGCGAAGCAGCGCGATCAGATCCGGACGACGCTCGAGGCGACCGTGCGGACGTTCAAGGAGGCCGGTTGCCGGGTGAGCGATTCGCAGGCCAACTTCATCCTGGCCGACGTGAAGCGGCCCGCGAAAGAGTTCCGCGAGGCCTGCGAAAAGATGGGCGTCATGATCGGCCGTGACTTTCCGCCGCTGACCAACTGGGCGCGAATCTCGATCGGCACCTCTGACGAGATGCGCGTCGCCAATGACGTCTTCAAGAAGGTGCTCGCCGCGCCGCAGACGACAGCGTCGCGCTGAAGAGAGTCGAGGAAACTCGCCCGGCGGAGAGACGACGGAAAACATCGTCGTCTCTCCCCCCAACTTCATCGGCCTGACGGCTCCTTCTGCTCTCGACGGCTGAGCCCAGCCTGAACTCCATTCGCACCGACTTCCAATGACGACCAGCTGGCACGTCTCCCGTGTCAGTCGTGCTTCACCAGACGGAAGTCACACGTGAAATTCGGGGCGCCGGTGATGTTCGCTCCGAACACGTTCTGCGTGACCGATCCGTGTGCAGCGAAGTAACGGCCGATTCCGCCCACAACGGAGTATGTCGGGCGCTGCGCCGTCAGCGTTCCTGTGATGCCAGATGTCGCGATCTGATCGGCCGGGAACAGGTTGTCCGGCGCGAACCGGCCGACGATGTAGTCCTGATGCACGATGACGAACGGCTCGGGCCGGTCTTCCTCGCCGGCCCGTCCCGTACGGTTGATGGACCACCCGCGACAGAACCAGTGGCCGATCGGCGTTGCTGATGAGGGATCCCAGTCGAAGACTCCGACGGGGATCGTGCCGCGACGATAGAGATTGCCCTCCACGATAAAGGTCGAACCGCGCTGGTTGAAGGGATCGGTCGGGCTCGCTCCAGGCGCCAGAATGACCGAGAACGTGTTGCCGAGACACGCGACTTCAAACACGACTCTCTGCCGGTCGCTCGCCTCCGCTTCCGACGGGAGCGCCATCATACCCACCGCGGCTCCGACAGAGCCCCATAGAGTGCGGACGAGAAGTTGCCGTCGATCGACGCTCGCCATCGATGAGTCGTTCGAGGCCGCGTCGGTTTGCGCGAGCCGCTGCCGGCGCGCCAGAGTTTTCGCTGTCATGACGGCCCTCCTTTGATGATCAGTGGATTGACCGAGGCTGCGGCGAGCTCGCAAACAGGATCTGCGCCTTCTGCCAGACCAGCGCCGCAACGCGCCGTCCCAGTGCGCGGCCCTCGAGGTCGCCGTCACGGAAGTGAATGCCGCCATACCGGCGCGACAGGCCGGCCTCTGCGGCGGCGGCCGAAAACGTCGGCCAGAACAGAACGACTCGATGCCGCGGCGTCAGTCCCGGCTCGATGCGCGATGAGCCTGGCGCCAGCGCGACCGCGGCCCCGAACGCGTCGCTGCCCGTGAAGCGCTTCAGAATTTCCGCCGACGCCGCGCTGAACGTGCTGTGACCCGACACGTACTCTGGAAAGGGCGGCGTCAGGAACGTCCCGCGCTGATACGGCAGCCACGTCCCGCCGTCAATCGTCTGCGTGCCTTCGAACGGCCCGCCCCACGCCTCCACCTGATGTCCCGCGAAGAGAAACCGGATCGCGGTGATCGGGCGCACGTAGTCGTAGAAGCGTTTGCACTCCCACACGGAAATGCTGGCGTCGAAGAGGGCGTTATTGAGCAGGAAGAACAGCTTCACCTGCTCGTCCAGCGAATGGTGATCGCGCCTCGCGACAAGCTGGGCGAGAAGATTCCAGTGGCCCGGCGGGAGCTCCGATGAAGGACCATCGGCCCAGTACTCCGAGATCATCTTTTGCCGGTCCGTCAGCCGCGCGCTGATCCGCAGAAGTGCCTTCGCCTGCCGCACGTAGCGCGCGTCGGGATACAGTGCGGGCGGCGCCGGACGCACCGAGGCATCCGGCGGGACAGCGAACGGTTCGACAAGACCCCAGTGCGGAGCGAGAAACGCGGGCGTACGACCATCAACAAATGTGATCGGCTGCCAGCGATTGGGGTCGTTGATCAGGGTGGGCGTGTTGACCGGGACGTACCCCGTATAGTCGGAATACGGCGCTGCCACGTTGATCATGCCGAGCTGGTTCGAACCATCCGCGTGCCGGAACGCGAGTACTGCCGCACACGCGGCGTTGCCGACGCCCGTTGGCGTCGTCGGATCGGTCGTCGTATCCAGCGGGTCGTACCCGAGCCGGGTCATCAGACCGTCGAAAAGGGATTGCTGCGCCGGAAACAGATCGACGAGCGCTCGATAGGCGGCAACGCTGAGTGCCTCGCTCTTGTGTTCGGGACTCCGCTCACGCGAAGGTCGACGCAAGTTCGCGCCTAGCTGAGTGCCGCTGGCGACCGCATCGTAAGCCGCCCATGCGTCGTACATACATGTGTGCACGATTGCCAGCGCACGGGCGACCATCGGTGGGCCGAGCGTGGACCGCCGGATGGCCTCCAGCACGACATCGTTCCACTGCAGGACGACGTCGCGCTGTCGCGCCCCCGTCAAATGTTGCGGGCCGCTGCCGGACATCGCCGCCCATGCCGATCCATTCGACGACGGCACCGCTGCCAGGAACACGGCGAGTACTCCAATGCGCACCTGCTGCATGGGTCACCTCCGTTCGGTCATGGCTGCCCGCTTGATCGGGTTCTATGACAGTCAGCGTAAAATCCGGGCAGGTACTAGAAGGGGCCGTGGCAGGTAGCGGAGTTGGCGACGTGACGGCCCTGTTGCGCGCCTGGCATGCAGGGGACGAGGACGCGTACGACGTGTCTCCTGACGGGGACCGTGTGTACTTCCTTCAACGCGAACGTGAGCAAACGCGCGACAAAATCGGGGTCGTCGTAGGCTGGCGTGCGCTCGTCAGATGACAGGCGACGTGGCTCAATCGGGGGCAGATGCGTGAACAGGGGACACGTTGGCAACGAGGACAGAACGAAGTTCATCGGCCAATCGTGCCGGTAAACATGGCTTGATGAAAAACGCGGCGCAGCCCTCACGCCTGGCGCGTTCGTGCGTCGTCGGCTGACTGTTGCCGGTCAGCACGACGACGGGAATCGCGCGTGTCCGCGGGTCATCCTTCAGGCTTGCGAGAAGTGCCCACCCGTCGGTCCGTCGCAGCGCCAATTCGGTCACGATGATGTCGGGATGCACCTGCCACGCGCGGCTGAATGCGTCGGCAGCGTCGCTGGCCGCTATCACGTCGAATCCCATCGCCGAGAGCGCGATCGAATAGAGGGCAAGCGTGTCGACGTGGCCGTCCACGACGAGCACGAGCGGTCGCGCGGGAAGGTTGCGCGGGCGGCGGCGCTCCATGGTTCGGCCCCTCAGAAGAAACGCAAAATCGACGATATTCCTTAGGCAGACAACCCGTCTGTCGGGTTTCCGACATACCGCCGGCCGCTATGAACGCGTCAAGCGAAACAACGAGCCGGAGCGACCGCACTCCTTCGCGCGACAAGCGGGAGCGTAGCCCGCCGTACCGAGCCGATCCGCCAGCCGTCAGGAGACGTCTGCCGGCTCTACAATCTGCCGATGCGATTCCTCGCGGTGATGCTCGCGGCCCTGGCGCTCGGCGCGGTGGCGATGGATGCCCAGCTGCCGCAACCGTCGCGCACGCATTTGGTGATCGTCGTGGATGGCCTTCGGCCGGACTACGTGACGCCGGCGCTGATGCCGCGGCTCGTCCGGCTGGGACAGCGCGGCATCGTGTTCAACGCGCACCACGCGGTCTTCCCCACCGTGACGCGCGTCAACGCCTCATCGATCGCGACCGGCACGTATCCCGAGACGCACGGACTGTTGGGGAACACCGTCTACGTGCCGTCGGTCAACGCGACGCGTGGACTCGACACCGGATCGCGCGCGAATCTCGAGGCGATTGCGCGCGCGGAGGGACGATTGCTCACGGCGCCGTCGCTCGGCGAGATCCTGCAACAGGCGGGCAAGAAGATCTTCGCCTGCGGCTCGGGCACGAGCGGCGCAGCGTTTCTCCTGAATCACACCGTCGCCAACGGCGCGATCGTCCATCACGAGTTCACGCGGCCGCCCGCATTCGCGGCGCGCGTGCTCGAGAAGCTCGGACCGCCTCCGCCGCACGCGCTGCCGAACGCGGCGCAGAACCGGCGCGCCGTCGACGCATATCTGACGCTCGGGCTCGAGGAGCTCCATCCCGACGTGACGTTGATGTGGATCAGCGATCCGGATACCACGGCGCACACACGCGGCATCGGCGCGCCTGCGACGCGCGAGGCGCTTACGCTGGTGGACGCGGAGATCGGACGCATCGAGGACACACTGCAGGCGAGGGGTCTGCTTGCGCGCACGAATCTGATCGTCACCTCCGATCACGGGTTCTCGACGCACACGGGCGCGCTCAAGCTCGAAGCGCTCGTCGATCCCTTCGTTCACACCATGCCGGACGGCTCGCGCGACATCGTCGTCTCCGAAGGCGCGATTTATTTGCGAGGGGGTCCTGGAGTAAATGTGGCCGCGCGGGTTGCGGCCATCGTCGCGGCGCTGCAGCGGCGGCCGGAGGTGGGCGCCATCTTCACGCGGCCGACCGCGCGCGGCGGTGCGGAAGGCACCGTGCCAGGGACCCTCTCGTTCGACGTCGCTCGATGGAATCATGCGCGCTCGGGCGACATTCTCGTCTCGGCCAACTGGTCGCGCGACACCAACGACGCGGGCTACGAGGGCAAGACGACGCAAAGCGGAACGGCGGGACACGGCACGTCGAGTCCGTACGACATCCACAACCCGCTGATTGCCGCCGGACCGGACGTTCGTGAGCACGCGGTCAGCGATGTGCCGACCGGGAATGTCGATCTCGCGCCGACCGTGCTCCGCCTGCTCGGCCTGCCGGTCCCAGACACGATGACGGGCCGTGTGATTGAGGAAGCGCTGCGCGACGGACCGCCACTCTCCTCGGTGCAGGTGGGCCATGTCACCGAGACCGTCAAAACAGCCGATGCGTCCTACGAGCTGACCGCGCACATATCGATCGCCGCCGGCCGTCGCTATCTCGACTTCACCGACGTCACGCGCCGGTAGCCTGTGGAATGTTTGTGGCCGCTGTCACATCGACGACCGGTCGCTCGTCTTACCCGTAAAGATGCTTTGCGCGCTTTGCGATCTTTGCGTTCAACGTGATTCTTTCACAAGCTCTGAAGGCCTGCGCTACGAGAGGCCGCCGCCGGTTTTGCAACGCGCCCCATCAAAGAGGACAGCCATGAGAGTGCTGATTGCCGGGGCGACAGGCGCGATGGGTCAGCCGCTCGTTCGCGCGCTCGTTCAACGTGGACACGAAGTCATCGGGTTGACGCGCACGCCGTCGAAGCGGGCGCTGCTTGAATCGCTGGGCGCGCGGGTGGCCGTCGCCGACGCGCTCGATGCCGACGCTCTGAAACGCGTCGTTGCCGGCGTCGCGCCGAGTCACGTCGTGCATCTGCTGACGGCGTTGCCGGCGGCCGGCCCGATGCGGGCGCGCGATCTGCGGCCCACCAACACGCTGCGCGTGCACGGCACCGCGAATCTGCTGCAGGCGGCCATCGACGCCCGCGTCACGCGACTCGTGGCCGAGTCGTTCATCGGCGTCTACGGCAAAGCCGACTTCGATTGGCCGCGTGGAGAAGAAGCGCCCCTGCCGCCGCCCGTCGAAGGCGTCTTTCGCGAGGCGCTGCTCGCGCTTCGCTCGCTCGAAGATCAGCTCGCTCGCGCGCGCGAGGCGCAGCAGATTGAGACCGTCACACTGCGATTTGGCGGCATCTACGGTCCGGACGTCGCGTCGCTGCAGGCGATCGTCCAGATGCTGCGCGCCCGGCGCGTGTTTCTGCCGCGTGGCGCGAACGGCGTCATGTCGTTCGTCCACGTCGACGATGCGGCGGCGGCGACGATCGCGGCGCTCGAACATCCCTCGCCTGGCGCGGTCTACAACATCGTGGACGACCAACCGATGTCGCTCGCCGCGTTCCTCGACATCGCCGCGTCCACCATCGGCGCGCCGCCGCCTCGCACGATGCCTGCATGGTTGTTTCGCCTCATCGCACCGCTCATGGCTGAAGCTGTGTCGGTCCGGATGCCGTTGTCGAATGCGAAGGCCAAGCGGGAACTCGGATGGCACCTCGCGCATCCAACGGTGAGCGACGGGATGCGCAACCTCCACGAGATGGCTCACTGCTGATTGATGATTGCTGATGGAAATCAGCAATCTGCAATCAACAATCTGCAATCTCGGAGACTATCGCGTGATGGACGTTGGCGGATTTCAGGAGCTTCGGCCGTACTTGTTCTCCTGGCGGAGTACGGCCGCAGTCTGGGCGGTTTGGAATAGATTTGCCACGAAAACACGAAAACACGAAAGAAGCCGTTTCGTGGGTTTCGTGGTTTCGTGCTTTCGTGTCTTAGAAGAGGAACTTCAGCGCCAGTTGCACGTTGAACGGTTCTCCCGGACCAATTCCAGGCGATCCCCTGGAATCACCGATCGTGTCTCCGATCCTCCCTAACCCACCCCCAACGCGGCCGCCCGGTTGAGCCAGATTCACACGATTGAAGATGTTGAACATCTCCACGCGCAATTGCGCTCGGTACGCTTCTCTTATCGGTATGTTTTTGAAGAGAGAGACGTCTACTGCCGCATACCCGGGTCCGTAGATCGAGTTGCGAGCCACCGATCCGTAGCTGCCGCTTGGCGGATTGACGAAGGCCGTGCGATTGATCCACTGGACGGACTCGCCGCTGACCACCGCATGTGAAAGACCCTGGAATGGATCGGCCACCTGGACGGCGCGCGTCGTGTTTTCGCCGGTGCCGCTGGTGTCAGAGGACGCACGCACGGTCAACGGGAAGCCGGTGCGAACCGAGATGTTGGTGTTCAACTGCCATCCATGCGAGAGCCACGCCGGACCACGCGACGATCCAGGAATGTCGTACAGCACGTAACCGCCGAAATGGTGGCGGATATCGGAACCCGCGTTGCTGTAGTCGCCCTCGAGGTCGTTGCTGTTCTGAGGCAGCGTCGTCGCATTCGAAACCTCGTCGAGGTTGTGCGCCAGCGTGTAAGAGAACTGCGAGATCAAACCGTGCCAGTTCCTCGTTCTGACCGTCGCCTGAAGCGAGTTGTAGCTGGAGATGCCGATGCTTTCGAGTTGGTCGATGACACCAAAGTTCGGAAACTGTGAGAAGTACGGCCGGCTCTGCTGCTGGAAGGTGAAGCCAGCGGCATTCGTCGCCTTGACGAACCCGCTGCCCATCGCCGCCTGATTGATGTTCCTCACGATGTTCAGGTGATGTCCGCGCGAACCCACGTACCCGATCTGAACGATCGCGTTGCGACCGAGACTCTTCTCGACGTTGAGATTGAAGCTTGTCACATACGCCGGGCGGAAGTCGGGACTCACCGAAAACAGATTGATCACGTTGTTTCCGGAAACAGAGATGTTGGCCGGAAAGATCGCCTGGTTCGGGACGATGGTGTAACCATTCCTCGTGATCTGATATACGGGCTTCGAGCCGGCTGGATTAGCTTCGACGCCGATCGCGCCGTTGTTCGCCAAAGAGGCCTGGTCCAGAAACGGTGAAATGGATGGCGTGTCATAGAACAACCCGAAACCACCCCGAACAACGAGGTCCTCGCGCCCGTTCGGCTGGAAGGTGAAGCCCAGACGCGGACTGAGATTCTTCCAGGAGCGCGGATACAGATTCTCAATCTGCTGCCCGACTACGACCAGTCCGCCCTTGCTCGCGTCGAATGTGGAGAGGTCCTGCTGGCCACCGTGCATCGGCCCCTCGAAGTCCCAGCGGAGACCGAAATTCAGGTTCACGTCGCGCGTGATCCGCCATGAGTCCTGCGCGAAGACATTGAACAGATTCTGAAATACCAGACGCCGCACGTCGCCGCTCAGAATGGTCGACTGATACACGTACCCGGCGAGGAAATCGGCGAGCGCGGCAATGTTGGTATCGTAGCCAGGCACGCTGAGCAGGCCGCTCCAGGGGCCTTGCGTGCCGTTGAAGAAGAAGTTGCCGCGGCCGCCGTCGTTGTTACCGCCGCCCGCGCCCCATTCCTCGAGCCGCACGCGCCGCAGCTCTCCGCCAAAACGCATCTGATGTTTGCCCTTCGTATACGAGACGGTGTCGGAGACGTGTGAGGTAATGTCAATGCGTCCCGAGATCGGGCTGACTCCGGTCGGATCGAACCCCGTCACAGAAAGAAACGGAGCTCCGGCCAGATCGCGTCCGTTGACCCCTGTGTTGAACCCGAGGGCCACCGGGTCGAAGCTGGTGTTCGCATCGGAGAAGGCCTGGTTGAAGTAATTGACGCCGACGAGGACCTGATTCGTGAGAGTCGGGGCCAGGATGGCGTTGTGAACCAGCGAGTAGTTTTGCACGTGCATCGGACCGACCTGAAAGTAGTCAGAGATCAGGGATCCGACGGGCGCGGTCTGACTGCCTTTGCCGATGAACCAACGAAATGACAGCCTGTTTTTGTCGTTGATGCTGTGATCGAGCTTGACGAGGAAATTATGACTGAAGCCGGTCTGCGGAGTCGGATTGAAGTAATTGTTCGCTGATGCCGGGCCCGCCAGCGTATCGGCAGGCCATAACGTGCTCAGCAGTGTTTGAGCCACGGGGTTGATCGGAACAGCATACTGTTTCAGCAATTGCAACGCGGCTGCCTGATACTCGCGCGAGGGCATCGTCGCCAACGCCTGATTGCCAATCACGAAGTTCTGGTTTTCGTACGTCGTGAAGAAGAAGGTCTTGTCGCGCCGCACGGGACCGCCAACGGAGAAGCCATAGTGCTCGTTACGCAGTCTGTTCTTGGGTGCGTCGACCGGCGCAAACGGCGACAGCGCCGATAGAGACTCGTTCCGGTTGTAGTAGTACCCGCTGCCGTGCGGCTGGTTGGTTCCCGACTTGATGATCAGGTTGACGGCTCCGCCCGGGTTGCGTCCCGTTTCTGCCGCCGCCTGCGTCTGCACCGAGTACTCCTCCACGGAGTCGAGCGGCAACAGAACGCCCGGAATGCTGTTGATGCCGCCTTGATTGACAGCCTTGATGTTGAACCACTGGTCGTTGTTATCGGTGCCCTCGATCTGCCAGTTGAACTGGTTCGATCGTGATCCGTTCATCGAGGCGCTCCCGCCGCCCTCATAGCCGGAGAATCCCGGCGTCAACGCGAGCATCTGGCTGAAGTCGCGCCCGTTGAGCGGAAGATCCTGCACGGTCCGCGTCGACAATACGTTCGTGAGCGTTGTGGAGGTCGTCTCGACAGCGACAGCCGCGGCCGAGACCTCGACGCTGGCCGATATTTCCGCGACGTTCAGCTTCACCGGCAGGTTGTAGATCGCGCCGGCTGACACTCGTATCCCGTTGATCCTGAACGTCTCGAATCCGCCCTTCGAAATGGCGACCGTGTACTCGCCGAGGGGCAAGTCGGCGAATACGAATTCACCACCGGTCGAAGACGTCGTCGAATACGAGAGCCCGGTTGCCTCGTTCGTCGCTTTCGCGGCCGCCGAAGGCACAACGCCTCCTGTCTGGTCGGTCACGATACCTCTGATGCCGCCGCGGAAGGTCTGCGCAAAGGCCGTACTGGCGATCAGCAGGAAGAAACAAGCAGCTGTCAGCGTGCGCCCCATATCCCACCTCTCAACCCGACTTCTCAGCGGTACCGCTGTATTCGGTGATGGACGTCGCAGAATGGCAGCGTTATACACCCGGTTGCTTGAAGATTTTGTCCAGCGTCCGTAACGACACCGAATCTTCGCGCAATCCGCGGTGACCAAAGCGAGTACATTTCGTCGCCCGGACTCGTAAACCGGAACTTGTGTTGTCGCCTCGGGTCCTTAGCGATCAACCAATGGCACCGTGAGGGCCCATCGACAAGTTGTCGCGGACGCTTTTCCTTCCTCGTACACAACCTCTCCATCGTCAGCGAGTTACGACGAGACTGGGAACTGATACGGATTGGCGCCGGCCTTGCCTTCGTGTCTGGCGGAGGAACCGTGACGCAACGCTGCATCGAGATGGTGATTGGCCGGCTGGTGGACGAGGAGTTCCGCGACACCTTTTTGAGCGACCCGCATCGGGCGCTCGGCGAACTGCTCGAGCGGGGGACGCATCTGACGCACGCCGAGATCGGCGCGCTCATCGCGACCGAGTCGACGCTCTGGGGACGCGTCGCGGAGCAGATCGACCAACGGCTGCAGAAAGCCAGCCTGAAAACTTAAGCGCGGAGTAACGGAAATGTTGTCGCACAGACTGCTGACGGTATCCGTGTGCCTGCTCGCCCCGTTCCCGAACGAGCGGCGTCAGGTCACGTCATTGATCCCGCCCAAGCAGCCCTCCGTGTGACGCGGTTGACCGCGATCGGTCGGGCACCGCTCTCGAACGCCAGGAGCAGACGTGCTGCCGGAGACGGTCGTGCGGTCGGACAAGACTGCGGAATAACTATGCTTATGTTTTCACCCGTGGCCACATTCAAGACGCTCGACGACATCACGCTCGACGACCTGCCGCTCGTCGGCGGGAAGGCATCCAACTGCGCGCGGCTGAAGCAGGCGGGCATTCCGGTGCCCGACGGTCTCGTGATTCCGAGCGATGCGACCGATGCAGACGTTCGGCAGCTGGCGAGCGACCCGTGGCTGGCGTCGCTGCCCGCGGACGCGCTGTTCGCCGTCCGCTCGTCGGGCATCGGCGAAGACAGCGAAGGCCACTCGTTCGCCGGCATTCACGAGACGCAGTTGAACGTCAGGCGCGATCAGATTGTCGAAGCGGTCGTCGGCTGCCGTCGATCCGCGACCTCGGAGCAGGCGATCGCGTATCGAAAGGCGCGTGGCCTCGAGGACGAGGACGATGACGATCGCATCGGCGTCCTCGTCCAGCGCATGGTCCCGGCGGTCACGTCAGGTGTCGCGTTCACCGTGAATCCGATCACCGGCGCCGACGAGATCGTCATCAATGCGGCGCCCGGCCTCGGCGAAGCGCTCGTCAGCGGACGCGTCACGCCCGACGAGTTCCGCCTGCGGAAATCCGATCTGGGTGTCCTGTCATCAAGAAGGGTGTCAGACACCTCAGACACCTCAGAGGTCTCCGAGGCCTCTGACCTTGCGACGTTGGGGCGCCTGCTGGTCCGCATCGAACAGCTGTACGGCGCGCCGCAGGACGTCGAATGGTGCCACGACGGCCAGCAGTATTGGATCGTCCAGTCGCGGCCGGTGACGACGCGGCGCGAGCTCATAACGAAGAACTCAGAACTGAGCACTCCGGACGCGGAGTGGACGAGAGCCAATCTTGCCGAAGTGCTGCCCGATCAGGTGTCGCCGCAGGCGCTGAGCGTCTATGTGGACCTGCTCAACCTCGGCGAGCGGCGCTTTTTTGGCCGCCTCATGGCGCCCGACTCCGAGCTCGGTCCGATCGTGACGTCGTTCCACGGCCGGATGTACTTCAATCTCTCGCAGCTCCGCCATGTGACCAGGCTGGCGGGCGCGGCACCCGCCGATATGCTGCGGTCGCTCGGCCACTCCGAACAGATCCGTCCCGAAGACGAGATTGCGACAAGGCCGCCGCTTCGCGACCTGCTGCGCGTGCTCCCGGACTTCCTGCGGCTCGCGGTCAACGATCTGCGGGCCAAGCACGTGTTCCGCGACCACGAGGCGCGGACCGAACAGGCGCTCGCGCGGCTGGCCGCGGTCGATCCAAGGACCCTCTCAGACCAAGACATTTCGGCGACGTTCCAGTGGTGGCTGGCTATCGCACCCGAGTCGCTGAAGGCCGTCTTCGTGATGAGCAGCGTGCACTTCCGCGAAGACTTCCTCCGCAAGGCGTGCGCTGCGGTCGGGTTCTCCTACGACCGGCTCGTCTACCCGCAGCTCGCCGCCGGCGAACGATCGGTCAGCACGCAGCAGGCGGTCGACCTCGTCGCGCTCGCGAACGTCGCCCGCCACGAAGCCGCGACGATGGCGTACCTGTTGAAGAACGATGGGAGCTTCGCCGACTATCGCACGGTGCTCGCGGGCACGATGTTCCTCGAGCGGTTCGAGCGGTTTCTGGAGCGGTATGGGCACCGGGGCCGCTACGAATCGGACTGGGCGATTCCGCGGCTGCACGAGAATCCCGCGCCGGCGTTATTCGCCATCCGCGAGCAGCTGCGGGACAGGCCGCAGGACATGAGGGCGGTCGCCGAGCGCCATGCGGCCGATGCCGCCGCCGCATGGCGCGCGTTCGAGGCCAAGCTGACGCGGTGGCAGCGGTGGACGCTGCTGCCTCGCATGCGCTCGACCGTCCGCCGGCTCAAGAAGCAGTACGTCTGGCGCGAGCGGGTGCGCTCGGATCTCACGCGCGTGCTGTCGCGCATCCGCGCCTGGCATCTGGTGCTGGCCGATCGGTTCGTGGAACGCGGGTGGATCGCGCAGCGCGACGATTACTTTCTGCTGCGGATGGATGAAGTCAAACGCGTCGCCGAGGATCCGAATCAAGGTCCGGCGCTGCGTAACATCGTCGAGCGGCGCGCGGCCGAACTCGCCGCCGAGCGCGATCTGCAGATGCCGCTGCTCATGCGCGAGTCGGAGCTCCCGAGGCTCCTGCGGCAGGGCCGGCCGGCGGCGGCCAGCGACGGAGGCGATCTCACGGGATTGTGCGTGAGCCCCGGTTCGGTCGAGGCCGAGGTCGTCGTGCTGCGCGACCCGAGCGAGTTCACGAAGATGAAGCGCGGCGCGATTCTCGTGGCGCCGGCGACGGATCCCTCGTGGACGCCGCTCTTCACGCTGGCCTCCGGCGTCATCGTCGAAGTCGGGGGCATGCTGTCACACGCCTCCACCATCGCGCGTGAGTACGGCCTCCCCGCGCTCGCGAACGTGAAAGACGCGACGCGGCTGCTCAAGACCGGCGACCGCGTGAAGTTGGACGCCTCCGCGGGGCTCGTCCAACGCCAGCCGCGATAAGCGCGCCGGCTCTATTCACAAAGAGGACCAGAGGTAACAATCGACGCTGCGCTGGCGCTTGAATCCGCTGCAGCCGCGGCGTGGCGGCCGCGTCGCGTTGCGCGCGCGCACCGCCGGCCTGCTCGTCTACAGTCTTCATCTCGAGAGCGGGGGAGACGACGAGCAGCGCGCCAGTCAACTCAATCAGGTGCTGACCGATCGCTCCCGTCATCCGGCTGAGGTTGCCGTGATCGCCGGCGACTTCAACAACGACGCCGCGTTCCAATCGTTCATGCTTGCGGGCCTCGCGCCGGCCGGCTTCGCCGACGCGCTCGGCAACACGAGCGGCGAGCATCGCTGCTCGTCGATGAATCATCGACACTTCGGCGTTGACGGCTGAGACGGCCGGCCGCGAATTCGACATGACAATCAAGAATCGCCGGCGCTAAAATCGAAAACCATGTGGCGGCAGTTGATTGTCCGCTACGTGGCAGCGGCCATGGCGTTCGTGGCGTGTGCCGCATGCGGCGGGCAGAGCGCTTCCGCACCCACCTCGACGCCGCCTCCCTCCAATGCGATTGTTCGCGCGAAGCTCGAAGTCACGTCGGTCACTGTTACTGGTGAGTCGCTCACGACCGGATACGCGTACCGCACGGTTGTCCATCTCAAGGAAACCGCGGGCGTGGCCGCGGCAATTGCATCGATTGATCTCAAATTCCTGAGCGGCGGCGCCACCGTTGCCTCGCTCCGCCACGAGCAGCCGATTTCAGACAGCTCGAACGTGTGCCCGGCGAACGGCGCCGTCGACACGCGCGAGTTGGTGACGCTCGACAACGATCCGTCGCATTCGTACGCAACGACCGTTCGCGCGATCGTCACCTATACGGACAGCACGACGACCGTCTCCACTGCCGAAGGCAGCGCTGAGGTCGGCGCCGCGAGTGGTCCTCCGCCCGCGCAGACCTATACGTTGACGGGCGTCATCAGTGACGACAGCACCCGCCGTGGGATCGGCGGCGCGCGGATCGAAGTGATCAGCGGCGCGAATCTCGGAAAGGCGACGACGGCCGACGCATCGGGCCGCTATGTGCTCGACGATCTCGCCGCGGGCAGCTTCCGGCTGCGCGCGTCGGCGGGCGGCTACGATGCGGGCGAACAGGGCATCGCGGTTCCGGCCAACCCGCAGGCCGACTTCACACTCAAACAGAGCGTCGGATGTTTCTACACGCTGTCGCCGCTCTCAGAATCGGTGTCGGCCGCCGGCGGGAGTCGCTCGTTCACTGTCACGCCGAGTGCCGCAACCGGCTGTACGTGGAGGGCGTCCTCATCGGATCCGTGGATCACGATAAACGGCGCAGCGTCCGGCTCGGGCGCGGCAGCCGTGTCGTACACCGTCGCACCCAATAGCGGTGTCGGCGCGCTGCTGGGCAGTATCACAATTCAGTGGGCGAGTGGCCGTGCAGCGTTCTCTGTCTTCCAGTACCCTGTGCGGACGAACTGCCAGCCGGAGATCGTCATCCACCTGTCGCCAAACGCGTGGGAAGCTTACGTGCCGCTCGCGGTTGGTTGTTACATCGGTAAAATGGCGATCGACGTCCCATGGGTTCGGGTCCTGGGAACACATGGAGGCGGCACATTGCTCGACGTCCGCGCCGATGCAAACGCCGGCGCCGCGCGCACGGGTCACATCAGGTTCAGCGACGAACGCGTGTATCTTCAGATCACGATCAATCAGGACGCGGCTCGCTGAATATCGGCGGTTTCACCGGCCTCACCTCACTCCGGCATCAGTTCCTGGAACCGCTGCGGCTCTTCGCCGAGCCACTCGGGATTGCTCGCGGTGCCGTCGAAGATCGACGTCGTCTTGAACGGCTCGAACTCGCCGAACGACGCGGCCCTCGCCGTTTTCGCGAGCAGCGCCTTCCGCTCCG
>MNEX01000093.1 GCA_001917905.1 Acidobacteria bacterium 13_1_40CM_65_14 | reverse complement strand
CCCGAACCTCCGGCCGGGCAAGTACGAAGTGACGCCGGAGCTCTCGGGCTTCGCGACCATCAAACAGCAGCTCGACGTGCGCGTCGGCCAGGATCTCACGCTCAACTTCACGTTGAAGATCGGCGGTGTCGCCGAGCAGGTCCTCGTCGTGGCGAGGAGCGTGACCGTGGAAACGCAGAGCACGCTCGCGACGGTCATCACGAACAAGCAGATTGACGACCTGCCGACGGTGACGCGCGACTTCAGCGCGCTCGCGACCATTGCTCCCGGCGCGACGACGTCGACGGCGACGGGCACCGGGCAGGGCACCGGCGTGTCGATTTCGGGGCAGCGGCCGTTCACCAACGGCATCGTCGTCGACGGCGCCAGCAACCAGATGCAGTTCTACGGCCGGCAGTCGAACGATTTCCCGCAGGACTGGATTCAGGAATTCCAGGTGCTGACCAACTCCTTCAGCGCCGAGTTCGGGCAGGCGGCCGGCGGCATGCTGAACGTGATCACGCGCAGCGGGTCGAACACGACGTCGGCGCGCGTCTACGGATTCTTCCGCGACAACAAGCTCGATCGGCCGCCGTTCTCGGGCCGGTACGACGCGAACAAGCAGCCGATCTTTCTCGACACGACGCCGCCCTTCGATCAGCAGCGGTACGGCGGGTTCGTCGGCGGGCCGATTCTGAAGAACCGCGTGTTCTACTTCGCCGGCCTCGAACGGCTCAGCCTCACCTCGTCGGAAGTGCTCGGCATCTCCGACTACTGGCGCCAGTCGGTGAATGACACCGTCATCACCACCGGCCAGCGGCAGACGGTGGGCATGGCGAAAGTCGACGTCGACTTCAACGACAAGAATCGCGGGTACTTCCGCTACACCGACGACTACAAGCGCTTTCCAAACGTCGGCGGGACCTCGCCGGGCAGCTCGGCGCCGCTCGAGACGCTCGAAACGCGGCAGACCTTCGGCGGACCGCTGTGGAACGTGATGGGCAACTGGACGTCGACGTTGAGCAATCGCGCATTCAACGAGTTGCGCGTCAGCTACGGCGTGAACAAACCGTGGATTCTCGCCAACATCGCGGGCGGACTCGGCGGTTCCGATTTGCTCGCGGCCGCCGGCTACAACACGACGGTCGGCAACACGACCGGCAAATTCGCCCGCTCCACGTTTCCAGGCGCGAGCTTCGGCGCGACGTCGTTTACCGGTCTCGAGGGCGAGGGCAACCTCTTCGTCGTCGACAACTTCTCGTTCATCCGCGGCCGCCATCAGCTCAAGATGGGCGGCGTCATCGCGCGGCAGCAGATGTACATGGACGTCGAGGCGGCGCACGTCGGCAGCTGGGGCTTCACGCAGGACAAGAAGTTCGATCCGAACGATCCGACCAGCTTTCCCTCGTCGTTCGGCGGCAACATCGGCAGCGGTCTCGCGAATCCCGTCGTCTGGAATCCGTCCGCGTACGCGCAGGACACGTGGCAGGCCAAGGACAATCTGACATTCAACCTTGGCGCACGCTACGACCTCGATCTCACACCGACCTCGGTCAACCAGTACGTCGATCCGTACAACCAGCGCATCGTCGCGCGGCTCGGCGGCGCGGCGCCGCTCCGGCAGTCAAAGGCCGATCGGAACAACATCTCGCCGCGCGTCGGCGTCGTCTGGGTGCCGACCTCGGATCGCCGGACGACGCTGCGGAGCAGCTTCGGGTTGTATTACGACCAGAACCACTGGAACTTCACCGACATCTACTTGAACGAGACGCTGCTGGCGCTCCGGCGCATCACGCTGAACGCGAACAACCAGGGCGGCAATCCGTTCTGGACGCCGGCCAACACGGCGATCGGCATCGCGCAGATGCGCGCGTTCCTCGCCAGGTCGTATCCCGCGTATCCCGACATGAGCGTCCTGCCGTTTCCGCAGGAAACGATTCTCGGCATCCAGCCGGCGTACAAGATTCCGTACTCGGCCAACTTCGCGATTGGGATGACGCGCGACTTGGGTCAGGAGCTCAGCGCCCGCGCCGACTACGTGCGCACGCGGACCTATGACGCGAACACCGGCGGCGACACCAACTGGACGCCGAACGCCGACGGCACGTTCACGCGCCGCGATACGCGGTACGCGAACATCACGCTCGTCGGCAACGGCGGATCGATTTGGTACAACGCGCTCGAGACGCGGATCGAATATCGTCCCACGTTGAATGGGCGCGCCGGCCTGTCGTACACGCTGTCGAAGACGCGATCGAACACGGGCGTCGGACTGAGCACCGGCGGGACGACGAATCCGTTCAACCTGGACGAGGACCTCGGTCCCGACGACAACGATCGCCGGCACAACGTCGTCGTGGACGCGTCGTATCTGCTGCCGAAGGTCGACGTGCAGCTCGCCGGCATCTCGGCGTTCCGGAGCGCGCTGCCGTACAGCGTCAGCACCAGCTTCCAGCTCGACGCGGATCCGTTCGCGGATCGCCCCGAGCCGCGCGGATCGCGCCGCGGGGCGCCGGAAAAAAGCACCGACCTGCGCGTCAGCAAGATTTTCAGATTCGGCAACCGCTCGGCAACCGCCTTTTGGGAGATGTTCAACGTCTTCAACGCCGACAACTGGCTGCGGTATCAGGGCAGCCTGCAGTCGGCGCAGTTCGGGCTGGCGCTGACCGAAGGACCGAAGCGGAGGCAGCAGCTCGGGTTCAGATTCGATTTCTGACACGAAGTCAACGAAGTCAACGAAGTCAACGGAGGCGGACGGAGGAAACGGATTCACAAACGGAGAAACGGAGGAACGGAGGACGAACAGAGAAGAGTTACCGTTCATGCCGAAACGCAAAAAGAAACGCCGATCGGGTTCGACGCGTGGGCCGGCGAAGCCGGCCCAGCACGCAGCGGAAAACGCTCGTGCGCGAGTCGCGTGTGGATCTGGTGCGACTCGCGCGCGAGCGTTTTTCGCTGCGTGACGGCGCTACGCGCCGCGCGTCGAACCCGAGGCGCTCCGTTCCTCAGTTCCTCCATGTTTGTTTTGGCCGGCGTTTCGGCGAACAGGCCGGCGTTTTGCCCCAGGTCAACGATTTCCGGCGGCGCTAACGGTCTGTCACAATCAGCATGGATGGCGATTCCGAACAGCTACGACATCCTGCAGGCCGTCATGGAAGCGACGCCTGACGCGATCTTCGTCAAGGATCTCGAGGGCTGCTACGTCGTCGTCAACGAGGCGTTCGCCCGCTTCATCGGCAAGTCTCCGGCGGATATCGTCGGGAAGAACGACTTCGAGCTCTATCCGGAAGCCGATGCGCGCGCGTTCGTCGAGGCCGATCGGCAGGTGCTGGCGAGCGGTCACGCGCAGGCCTTCGAAGGTGTCGCGACCGGCGAAGCGGGCCCGCAGACCTACCTCGTGACCAAGGGCGTGTACCGCGACAGGGACGGAAAGATTCTCGGCGTCTACGGCATCTCGCACGACATCACCGAGCTGCAGCAGGCGCACGAGACGCTGGAGCAGACGCGCGAAGCGCTGTTCCGATCGCAGAAGATGGAGGCGGTCGGACAGCTGACCGGCGGGATCGCGCACGACTTCAACAACATCCTGGCGATCATCCTCGGCAACGTCGAGTTGCTGAGGGCGTATCTCCCGCACGACCCGTACGCCGACGAGATCGTCGACACGGTACTCCGCGCGACGATGCATGGCCGGGACCTCACCGGCCATCTGCTCGCGTTCTCGCGGCGGCGGCTCCTGAACCCGCAACCGGTCGACGTCAACGGCATCGTTGACAGCATCGTGCGCCTGCTGGGCCGCACGCTCGGCGCGACCGTTCGCGTCACGACGGCGACGAGCGAAGATGCCGGCATCGCGTTCGTGGATCCGGCGGCGCTCGAAGCCGCGGTGTTGAACGTCGCGCTGAACGCGCGTGACGCGATGCCCGACGGCGGCTCGCTCACCATCAGGACGTCGAAGGTCGACGTGGCCGCAGCGCCGGCAACAGACGACGATCTCAAGCCCGGATCGTACGCGGCGCTCGCGCTCGAGGACACCGGCTGCGGGATGTCGCCCGACATCGTCGCGCGTGTGTTCGACCCGTTCTTCACGACGAAGACCGGCGGCCGCGGGACGGGATTGGGCCTCAGCATGGTCTATGGGTTCGCGAAGCAGTCAGGCGGGACCGTGACGATCGCATCCGAGCCGGGCCGCGGCACGACGGTGACGATGTTTCTTCCGATGGCCGGCCGCGATCAGCAGTCGCCGGCCATCAGCGCCGCGTCGATCGACATGCCGTCGGTGGCGCGGACGATCCTCGTCGTCGAAGACGAGGCTGATGTCCGCAACATCGTGCGGCGGCAGCTCGAGAGTCTCGGGCACCGTGTGCTCGTCGCCGAGGCCGCCACCGAAGCGCTGCTGCTCATCCAAAGTCCCGGCGCACCCGATCTGCTGCTGGCCGACGTCGTGCTGTCGGGCGGGATGAACGGGATCGAGCTGGCCAAGGCTGCGCGCGCCGCGCGGCCGGGCCTGCCCGTCATCTTCATGTCCGGATACACGGCGGTGGCGGAGGCGCAGCAGCGCATGCGCGAGACGGGCGCGCCCCTCTTGTCCAAGCCGTTCACGAGTCCACAACTCGCCCGTGCGATCAACGCGGTCTGCTCGCCCACGGCGGGCACGCGCGACGGTTGACCTGCGCGCCGACGCTCAAGCAACAGGAATGGCCGGCTCGTACGACTATCGGCTAGTCACGCTGTCGATGGTGATCGCGGTGATGGCCTCGTACACCGCGCTCGATCTCGGCGGACGTGTGACGTCGGCGCGCGGTTGGGCACGCCTCTGCTGGCTCGTGGGCGGTGGTGCGACCATGGGCCTCGCCATCTGGTCGATGCACGACGTCGGCATGCTGGCGTTCCGCCTGCCCGTTCCGGTGCGATACCACTGGCCGACGGCGCTGCAGCGCTCGCTCGCCCAACTGCGCGCGCTCACGGCGCGCCTGCAGAGCGTCAGGGAGGAAGAACGAGTCAGTAGTAACGTGCCGTCATGAGACGACCGCTGCCGTTCCCCGCGCGGTTCATCGCCGCGCATCGCGGTTCCGTGTCGGCAGCCGGCATCAATTACCGGGAAAACACACTCGACGCCTTCAACGCGGCGATCGCCGCCGGCGCCGACGCGATCGAGCTGGACGTCCGCCGTCTCACAGACGGCGAGCTGGTCGTCTTCCATGACGCCGAGATCGGCGAGCGTCGTCTGCGCGCGCTGACGCGCGCGGAGCTCGACGATCTCGTCACCGATCGCCATGTGCCGTCGCTGCAGGAGTGCGCCGATGCGCTTCGCGGGCGGGTGTTGCTCGACGTCGAGGTGAAGGATGTCGACGTCGAGACCGACGCGGTGGAGGTGTTACGACGTGCCGGCTGGACGCCGCGTGAATTCGTCGTGACATCGTTCGATGCCTCGACGCTCGCTCGTGTGCGCCGCGCCTGGCCCGATCTGGCGATCGGCCTGCTGACGGAGGATGAACACCTCGGGGACGCCGCGGCGCGGGCGACCGCCATCGATGCGGACTTCCTCGCGCCTCACGATTCGACGATCGATCTCGAGACGGTCACCGAACACGCCCTCGCGGGTCTGCCGCTCGTGGCGTGGACGGTGAACGATCCGCTCCGGCTGCGAGCCTTGCTCAGTCACTCCGCGATTGCAGGTGTGATTACCGATGCCGTCGCGGTCGCCCGCGACGCGCGGTCAGCCCGCCATCGTCAATAGAGGTTCGACGACCAGTCAGCACAGCAGTTTCCCGGCTCCGCGTGGCGTCGTGAACTACCCGATGGATGCCGTCGTGGCCGCGCGAAGCAGCGAAGGCGTTGCGGCACGGGGCGGGAACCATGCGCTCAGCGTTTTTGAGCCGTTTTCCGCACACACCGTAGAGAACGCCTCCCCTCCGGCCGAAAAGAACAATGGCATGGGGTGGCTTGCGTTCGGCGTGGTGTATTCAATCGGCTACGCGATCGTCGGATGGCTGATGCGCGGCCAGCCGGCGGCGTGGAGCTGGTTCCGGGCGGTCGCGCTGCTGATTCCGCCGATGACGGGGGCGGCGGTCGTCTTCGCCCGGCGGCAGACGTGGCGCGGATGCCAATGGCTGTTCTGGGCCACCATCGCGCTCGGCTTGACGATGTCGGCGATCGGGCTGACCGGATGGGCCGCTGATGAGCTGATGTTCAAGCGGCAGATATGGCTGGCGTGGCCCGCGGTGTTCGCGCTGTTCGGCGCGATGGCGCCGCTCTTCGCGCTGATGGCGCAGCCGCATCGCGGCGTGCGCGAGCCGCTCGCCGTCACCACCGCCGTCGACATCGCCGGCCTCGCGGTGGTCACCGGCTTTCTGTATTCGTTCTTCGTGATCGCGCCCGACGCGGCGCCCACACAGGGCGCAGTCGCGTCGGCGTCACTCCGTCTCGTCTCCGAGCTGCAGCAGATCCTCGTGTTCGTCGGCCTAATCGGCGCGACGATCATCGGCTGGCGCACGCCGTGGCGCGCCACCTATCGCCGTCTCGCGCTCGGCGCGTTCGTGTGTCTCGTCACGCTGACGCTCAGCAACGTCGAGACCGCGATGGCCCAGTACCAGAGCGCGTTCATCTACGACCTGACCTGGATTCTGCCGTTCGCGTTCTACACGTGGGCGGCGACGCTGGCGCCCGGATCGCCGGCCGAGGAGGATGACAGCGCCGACAGCGCCGAGCTGACGCGCCCGCGGCCGTGGGTCATCTTCACGGCGGTCGCGCTGCTGCCGTTCATCGATTTCGGATTGCGGCGCATCGCGCCCAACGCGGCGTTCGAAGGCTTCCGCGATCTCTCGACGGCGCTGACGATCATGTCGGTGCTGCCGCTGCTCGTCGCGCGCATCGCGGCGGAGCGCGCCGAGCTGCAGCAGGCGAGCAGCACGACGAAGCTCCTGGCGCAGGTCATCGAGCAGGCGCATGATTCGATTCTCGTGGTCGGCGCCGACGGCCGCTGCCGCCACGCGAACGAGGCGTTCTGCCGCGCGACCGGCTTCTCGCGCCACGAGCTCATGAGCCGCCACGCGCGCGAGCTGATGGTGCACGAAGGGATTTCAGCCGAGGACATCGCGACAGTGGTCCGCACGGGCGGCGCGTGGCGCGGCACGCTAACGCGCACGCGCGGCGACGGCACGACGTTTCCGGTAATGGCCTCGGTCGCGGGCGTCGTCGACGAGGAAGGCGATACGTCGAACATCGTGTCGATCGAGCGCGACATCTCGGAAGAGCGGCGGCTGCGCGAGCAGCTGATTCACTCCGAGCGGTTGTCGGCGGTCGGGCAGCTCGTGGCCGGCGTCGCGCACGAGATCAACAATCCGCTGCAGGGCATCATCGGCTTCACCGAGCTGCTGCTGGGCAATGAGACGAAGGACGACACACGCCGCGATCTGCAGCAGATTCACGCGGACGCGAACCGCGTCGCGAAGATCGTCCAGCACCTGCTCGCGTTCGCCCGGAAATCGTCGCTGGATCGCGCCGTCGCGGATCTCAACGAAATCGTCCGATCGACGGTGATGCTGAGAGCGTTCGAGTGCCGCAACGCGAACGTCGAGCTCCGGGAAAACCTGTCCACGAACGTCCCGGTCATCGTCATCAACCGCGAGGAGATTCAGCAGATCGTGCTGAACCTGCTGCTGAATGCGGAGCACGCCGTCAAGTCGATGGGACGCCGCGGGACGGTCACCCTCCGCACCGGCGCGGACGGTGACAACGCGTTCATCGAAGTGTCCGACAGCGGACCGGGCGTGCCGCCGGCGCTGGCGGGCCGCATTTTCGAGCCGTTCTTCACCACGAAGGGCGTTGGACAAGGCACCGGCCTTGGTTTGTCGGTGAGCCTCGGAATTGCGGAGGCGCACGGCGGGACGCTGGCGCTCGTGCCGCAGGTTGAAGGCTCGTGCTTCCGCCTGACGCTGCCGTCAGCGCCGCAGATGCAAGTCAGCCTCGCCGCCATGCCCCGACCAGCCTGATTACAAGCAACCGCAGAGCTCGCAGAACACGCAGAGAAAAGATTCTCTCCGCGATCTCTGCGCGCTCGGCGGTTGCTTTATTTCTTGGTATCAGCGCCTGCGAGATCGAGCGACGTCGAATCGATCTGCACGGACTTGAGCGCGGTGCCGGTCGGCACGCGGAAGGGAATCGCGCACGAAAACTCGGGCACGCTGCCGACGTCGACGAACGACACGGCGGTGTTGTAGGTCTTGCCGGCGCTGTCGGTGAGCGTCGGCTTCCTCAGCATCGTCTTCGGCTGAAACGCCGGCAGGACCTTGAACTTCACCGTCACCACGGCGAATTCCTCGCCGGGCCGCGTCATCGCATTCACCCGGTTGTCGCCGGGCGGGCAGTCTTTCAGGCTGGCGCTCGGGGCGCGCTCGACACCCGCGACTGAGATTTCGAGGCCCTTGAAGGTGACCGGTTTGCCGGACGACTGAGCAAGCACCGGCGACGCCACCATCACGACGAACGCACAACCACGAAAGCACGAAAACACGAAAGCACGAAAACAAATTCTTTTTCGTGGTTTCGTGATTTCGTGGTTTCGTGGCTGCATCTCAGCTCCCTTGTCTAGAGCGGTGCGTCCGGGTTCGCGATCGTCCGCCACATGTGCGACGAAGGCGAGTTGTCCTGGCCGAGGCCTTCTTTCGGCTGCTTGAAGTGGCGGCCGATGATGTCCATGAACGGATCGATCGTCACCACGGCTTTCGGATCGAACGCGTAGAGATCGTTCACCGTCACGAGCCGCGGCTCCATGTACCACTTGTGGTTCTTGAGCATCTTGTACGTCGCCTCGATGTGCGGCGGAGGCGTGTAGTCGGTGCCGAAGATCCGGTAGTACTGGTCCGGATACTCGTAGCCGGCCTCGGAGTCCGCGTAGAAGCGCAGCGTCTGGTGATAACGGATCGCGAACGACGTCTTCTCCGGCACGTACGGCTCGAAGAGCTGCGCGCCCCACCAGCCGTGATCCGGCTTGATCAGGTTCAGCACGACGTCGTGGCAGAGACACGCCAGAATGATTTCCTCGCTCATGCCGGTCTTGAGCGCGCGCGTCGCGCTCTGCAGCACGTGATTGGCCGGCTCGAAGCGCAGCTTGAAGAAATCGAGGAGCGTCGCGTTCTTCGGCAGCTTCTCCAGCTTCTTCACGTTCCCGCGGTTCGACGCGAAGAGTGATCCGGCGCCGCGCCGGACGTTGCTCTGTTCAATCCGTGCTTCGATTTCCGCAACGGTCGGGAATTTTTCGGGCTGACCGCCTTGTGCAGCCGCGACCTGCTCGTCGAGCTGCTCTTCCATGTAGTGCTCGAGCGCGTCCGCCTTGGCCTCGGAATCCATGCCTGCGACCGCTGCCGCGCCGCCAAGACTCGCGATGAACGCTCTGCGATCGATTTCCATCGACTTCTCCTTCGTGGACAGTGTTCGCCGGACGATACGCTCATTCCGCGCGCAAGGCAAGCATTGGATCGACGCGCGCGGCCCGCGCAGCAGGCAGGAAGCACGCGACCACTGTGATGACAATCAAAGACGTGGGCGCCGCCAAGAGTGTTACCGGATCGTGGGGCGTGATGCCGAACAGGATCGACTTCACCAACTGGGACGTGCCGAGCGCGGCGACGAATCCGACCACCACGCCGCCAAGCGTGACCGCCAGACCATCGCGGACGACGCCGGTCATCACGCGGAAGGGCTCGGCGCCGAGCGCGACGCGGATGCCGATCTCGCGCCGCCGCTGCGTGACGCTGTACGACATCAACCCGTACAGACCGACGGCCGCCAGCAGCAGCGCCACCGCGCCGAAGAATCCGGCCAGCGCCGCCGTCATCCGCTCCTGCAGCAGCGTACGGCCGGTGATGTACGACAAGCTCTCGGTCGATCCGACGTATTCGCGTCCGAGCGCCTCGACGCGTTGCTTGAGCTCGGCCATCGGCACGTTGTGGCCGCGAATCACGAAGCACTTGAAGTCCACATTGAGATCCTGCAGCGCCGGCACGTACGCCGCGAACAGATTCGAGCTGGTGAGATCGTAGACACGCGCGTCGCCGACGACGCCGACAACCTCGACATCCTGATCCTCCGGCCGCACGCCGACGCGAATCCGCTGACCGATCGCCGGCTCGTCTCCGAACAGCGACCGCGCCAGGCTCTGACTGACGATCGCGACGCGGCGGCTCGCCGACGAGTCGCGCCACGAAAAGTCGCGTCCGCTGATGAGAGCGATGCCGAGCACGTCGAAGAACTCAGGCGCGACCGCCGACCGGATCGCGCCGATACCGCGTGCGAGCAGATCCGTCTCTTCAATCTTCGCCACCGGCGTCGTCTGCGAGCTGAAGCCGCCGGCCGGTTTGCTGAGCGAGATGCTCGCATGCTGGACGCCGGGCAGCGCCTTGATGCGCTCGATGACCTGTGGGTAATAGCTGTTGTTGTCACCCGGCTTGTACCCGCCCGCATGTGGCGCGGGATACGTGACGAAGACGTCGCCCGACTGCAGTCCCGACGGCACCGCGAAAATCTGCTGCAGACTTCGCACGAGCAGACCGGCGTTGGTGAGAAGGACCAGTGACAGGCTGACCTGCACGGCCACCAGTGCTTTCCCGGCGCGCCCGGCGCCTGACGAAGTGCGAGTGCTTTGCCGCAGCGCCTCAACGGACGATCCGCGCGTGACCCGCCACACCGGCGCGAGGCTGAAGAGCGTGCCGGCCAGGAGCGCAAGCGAGGAGGTGAACGCCATCACACGCAGATCCGGCGCGACGTTCAAGCCGGCCGGCACCGTGTAGTCGCGGAACATGACGGTCACGATCGCGGCGCTGCTCCAGTACGCGAAGACGATGCCGAGCGCGGCGCCGGCGAGCGACAGCGTCACGCCTTCGACCAGCATCTGACGCGCGAGCCGCCATCGGCTCGCGCCGAGCGCGAGGCGCACGCCCATCTCGTGCGACCGCCCGGCGGCGCGCGCCAGCATCATGCTGGCGAGGTTCACGCACGCGATGACCAGCACCAGCGCCGCGATGCTCATCACGATCGCGAGTGGCCCCATGTAGCGATCGCGCAGCCGCGTCTCGAGACCCTTCGCCGCCGACTTCACACCGATCCGCCCGGCCATGAACCGCCCGCGTTGCGCGCCGCCATACGCCGCGGGAACCGTTGCTTCCTTGATCGCCGGCCACATCGTCGAGGCTTCCGCGCGCGCCTGATCGATCGTGACGCCCGGCTTCAGACGGCCGATGATGCGAATCGACGACGCAACCCCGCTTCTGAAGACCGACTCGACGACGACGCCGAGTTGCGGCTGCAGCGTGATCGGCGTCGTGACGTCGGGCTCGAGCACGAGTCCAAATCCGGTGAAGCCGCGCGGCGCGACACCGACGATCGTGAGCGGCACGCCTTCGACGCGAAGCGTGCGGCCGACGGCGCCTGGGTCGCCGGCGAAGCGGCGCTGCCAGAAGGAGTAGCCGAGGACGGCGACTGGCGCGCCGGTCAGCGCCGGCAGGTTGACGTCCTCCTCGGTCAGCAGACGTCCAGCGGCCGGCCGCACGTCGAGCTCTGAAAAATAGTTGCCGGTGACGGTGGACAGTGCGGCGTAGGTCTGCGAGCCGTTCGCGTCGACCCTGGCAACGCCGTTCGACAGCCAGCCGATGAGCGCCGAGAACGAGCGCTGCTGCCGGGCGATCTCGCGGAACATCGGCAGCGAGAACGCGCCCTCGTTCGTTGTCGACGTGATCGTATGCAGGAGCACGAGCTCGCCGGGCTTGCGGACGGGGAGGTCACGCAGGACGAGCGCGTTCAGCAAACTGAAGAGGGCCGTGTTTGCGCCGATCGCCAGCGTCAGCGTCAGGAGGGCGACAGCGGTGAAGGCCGGTGTCTTACGGAACCCGCGGAGCGCATAGCGTGCGTCGTCCAGCACAACCATCCTCCAGATTGCGATCTCAAATGATACGGGATCGTCACGGGATCGCGAACGCCGTCGCGGGCGTCCAAGAGGCGGAGAGCGAGAGCCTTCAGCCGCCGCTGAGCGCGAAGGCGCGAAGCGGCCAGCGCCGGGGGTGGGGCCCCGGCGCGATTGGAAAAAGTCGGGGCCCCGCGAGCACATGAAAGAGAGGCTGCCATGACGCCCGTCGCGGTGTTTCTCGTCGGTATCCTTATTACTGCCGGTTCATCCGGCGTCGTCGTCTGGTACCTGAAGCCATCTCTACAGGCCATCCTCGTCGACTTGTGCGGCACCGCCGAGCGCGCCGCGTTCTGGACCGCGTTTTCGAACGTGACGATCGCGTTGACGCCGCTGATCTTCGCGATGCACTACCGCCCGAGCGACACGCAAACCCCCGCGGTGTTCGCCATCGGCAGTCAGCTCGAGTTTGCGCTCGCCGGCCTGCTCGTGTCGGTGGTCGTGCTGGGGTTCGTGCTGAGCCGGTTCATCATTCGGCAACCAGCACACGCATAAACTAGTGGACCGTATCCGCTGAAGTTCGGGCCGCGACAACGCGGGGTCCCCACCGCGCACGCCTGCGCGGTGGGGTGCGAGCGGAGCGGCCCGGTAGTAATTCGGAAGAGACACGCCACTAGGCTCTCCACCTCGGAGGACACAGGGGACGCGGAGGTGAAGCCTCGTCGTATATAGGTTTGAGCCTCCTGTCCTCGGTGTCCACCGTGGTGGCAAGTTTCGAACTATCCAGACCGACGTGCGGTAATCATCACGTTCTCGCCGAACAACAGCGATCGCGAGAAGAGCGCGCGGCGGATCTCTCGATTCGCGGCGCGCTGCGTCGAATCGCGTTCCTTGCGAAAGGCGATCGTGGTGTACAGCCACGCCCACGGCACCAAGACTGCGTAGAGATAGCTGATTGGCTTGATGTGCGTGTGCCCAACGTCGCCGATGCGAAAGCCGGACGTGTGGAGCGCGTAGCGCAGATCCGGAAACGTCATCAGGCCGATGTGATGGAGCGGATGCCGCGCCGCCTCGCGCAGCGGACGCGGATCATGGTGAAAGAATCCGCTGCCGCGAAAGCGCACCCGCGATCGCAGCGAGACGATGTTCGGCGTCGTCAGGACGAGCGTGCCGCCAGGCTTCAGCACGCGCGCGAGCTCGCGCACGTACTCGTGGCGATTCTCGAGATGCTCGATCCCTTCCACCGACAGCGCCGCGTCGAAGAATCCGTCGGGCCACGGCAGCGACCGCGACAGGTCCGCGGTCTTGAACGTGTCGCCGAGAAGAGCCGCGGCCGCAGGGTCGAGGTCTGCGCCGAACATCTTGTACCCGCGCTCACAGAGCGCCATCGTCAGTGCGCCGGCGCCGCACGGCGCGTCGAGGATGCGCGCACCTGACGGTAGGCTGAACTCGAGAACGCGACGGAACACGGCGTCCTGAATGGTGGAGAGCGTCACGGCTATTCGGTCCGGCTAGATCGGTTTTCGATTCGGCCTAGCGGCGCTGAATCAACGCAAAGGACACGAAGGACACAAAGACAGCGTGCCGAATCAAGCAAGCC
>MNEX01000227.1 GCA_001917905.1 Acidobacteria bacterium 13_1_40CM_65_14 | reverse complement strand
AAGGACATGGAGTACGGCGGCACACCGTTGTCGCGCGCGGTGATCAACGTGAACGTTGCGTTCCAGGAATTGGGGAAGCGCTAGTGCGATTTTCGTTTCTGTGTAGAGATAACGAAGCGGTACGGAGGCAACGGTTCACAAACGGAGGAACGAAGGAACGGAGTACGAACGGAGAAGAGACCGCATTCGACGCGGACGGCCTGCAAAGCAGGCCGTGCGCGGACCGGTCTGTGCCGCCGCTTCGCGGCGCCGCGTCGAATGCGCTCCTCCGTTCGCCTCCGTTGCTCTGTTTCTCCCTTTGAATACCGTTATCTCCGTCTGCTCTGTGACCTCGCTCGGCTGAAGCTTCGCGCTACACCGGAACGGAAACCGCTATAAGGGCCTGCCAGGGACCTGTACGCGCCGAAAACGTACCGCGAAACCCGAGCGATTGCGCAGTCAGCGGATAGTCACGGCCACGTCGCGATCGACGATCTCGATCGGTGTCCGCCGCTCTTGTGCGCCGCTCAGCTCGATGACGTAGCGGCCAGCCGTCAGCGGCCCAAGCGTCAGGCGACCTGGCGATTTGATCCTGCGGTCTGACGCGCTGTCCAGCGCGTTCTCCATCGTCGCACCCGCGTTGTTCAGCATTCGGACTCGGAGCGGACCTGTTCCGGCCGGCAGTTCCACGTTCGCGACGATTCGGTAGCCTCGCGACAGCGCGAGCGTCACGTCGGCGCGGCGGTCTTCCGCGATTGGGATCGTCCTGGCCACGAACACGTCCGCACCGGCCGTCACGTGCAGCGTTCCCGCCGGCACGTCGGTGAAGGCGACCACGCCCTTCGCGTCCGTCACCGCGACCTGCGGCGCGGCGATCTTGTTCATCGCGGAGAGCTCCACGACCGCGTCCGGCAGCGGCTCGCCGGACGCGGCGACGATGCGCGCCTTCAGCGTCGTCACAGGAAGGGGCACGAGCGCGACCTCATGGAGGATGCCGGGCGGCTCCGGCAGCGGCTCCTCGACGGATCGAAAGCCGGGCGCAGAGATCGTGAGCACTCCGGGCCTGATGCCGACGCCTTCGAGCAGCACGTCGCCGTTCGCGCTGGTCGTCGCCTCGACGCGGCCGCCGCCCTCGACCGTCCAGGTGACGAGGGCCCGCGGCACGGGCTGGGTGTTCGCGGCGTTGGAGACCCGCACAGGCAGGAAGCCGTCGGGGATGCTGATCGCGATTTCGTGCCCCCCGACCGGTACTTCCAGCCGCCGTACGTAGGTGGAGTTGCCGAACTGCACGGCGAGATCGGTCGGGCCCGGCGGGAAACTCGCGAGCCTCACGCGTCCGTCCCGGTCGGTCGCGCCGCGGCACGGCGTGATGGTGAGGATGCGCAATAGCAGCGACGGACCGACGGGACCGCGCAGTGGGCCCGGCAGCGGCGGCCGAGGCATGTCGGGCATCGCCGAGACCGGAATGCCCTTCAGCGCTCCCAGCGCCGGCGACGAGATCCTGAACGTCGCCGTGCCGCTGACGACGAACCGCGTTTCGTGCGTACCCTCAGCCGGCACGGCAACGGTGCGCGCGATGAAGAGGTCGCGACCGTTGCATTTCCCGAGCGCGGCAGCCCGCACGAGGTACCGCCCCGCGGCGAGCCGCTCGAACGTCGCCCGCCCCTGCTGGTCGGTTCGGAGCTGCGTGATCGGCAGCGGCGACAGCGGCCGCGTGTCCTCGAGCGAGATCGGAAGGTCCGGCACCGCCGCGCCCGTTTCGTCGACCAGGTCGATCTGAAGAACGGCGCCCGGTTGAACGGCGACGGTGCCTCCGTCGATGAGCGCGTCCGCGCCGTTGACGACGACGTTCGGCAACCGCGTCTGCGCGTAGAACGGCATGTCGAGTGCGAGCGCGGTGATGCCTCGCGGCAGCGGGCCAATTATCGTGGCGCCGGTCCCGTCGATCTGCTGCGAGACGCCGTCGCCGCCCGGGATGTCGTCGATCAGAGCGCCGTTCGCGTCGAACGAACGGCGGCGCAGTTGAGGCGTCGTGATCGTCTCGCCCTCCGGCGTCACGAATCGGACGCGAAAGTACGTCGCAGGGTCGAGACGGATCACCGGCAGCCGGATCGCGCGCGACGCCGGGACGGTGAGGCGGAAGGTGTAAGGCGCCAGGCCGGCAACGCTCACCGTGACTCGAAGCGGACCGCTGCGAGCGGGAACGAACCGGAAACGGCCGGTGGGCTCGATCGGCGTTGTCGCCGGAACATTGGTCGACTGAATGACGACGGTGCCGCTCGACACCGGCATGCCGTCTGGGCCCAGCACGTAGCCGACGACACCGATCTCATCGGCGGAGCCTTGCCACAACGCCGAGCCCGGCAGGAGCGCGAGCAGCAGCAGCAGCAGGAACATGACCGTTCGAGAGTGTGCGCGCCGGCCGTCGGCGGGTCAAGCCACTGCACGCGCTACGACATTCGAATCGCTAGAACGTCGGTACGAGAAACGAATGAGGCCCCCGTGTTGGCGATGACGAACGGTGTGCTATCGCTTCCTGAACTCCACCTGAACGCCGCCCTGGATGCTGCTTATCACACCGGTGATGGTGGTACCGTCTGCGGAGAGTTCCCCGGCAAAGTTCCACGACTGTGTGTTCGGGAATTCCCAGTTCATCCGACGGTCTTTCACGGTGAAGCGCCTGAGCGGCTTGTCGATCTTTCGTTCCATCGGAAGAGTCGTCCCGATCAGCGTGCCCACGACGCCGCCATCCGCGCTCTTCGTGAACTCCAGTTCGATGTCGTAGTCGATCGTGCCGATGCGCGGCCGCCCGACCCAGCGTCCCGCGAGCGCGTTGGCAACGTCCGCCTCCACTTGAATCGGTGCAGCCGCTTCCGGCTGCGGGTTCGCACGCTCGAAGCGCGAGGTCGTGACGTAGTTCGGCACGATCTCGTTCCCCTCATGGCAGGCGTACTCCCACCACTCGTACTTCGGATCGTGGCGCATCGGGTAGCGGACGGTGAACGGCCGCGTGAGGATGACCGGATCCTCCGTCTTGATCTCGTAGAGCCACATCTCCTTGTCCAGACGCGTGACCCGCTCCGTCGTCTTCATCTGGTCGCTTTGCGGGAAGCGGTTTCCCGCCGGCGACCCGACGACCGCAAGGTTGATCATCGGCGCGAGTCCGCCCTTGTAGTTGGTCGTCTCGACCACGAGGGTGTTGCCCTCCCAGTGGCCGCGTGACTCGCCCATGTAGTGCTTGTGCGCCGACGACAACGGCGGCCGGCCGTCGGTGAAGATGACGCGCGTGTCGTGGATCATCTCGAGGTCGAACACGACGACGCCCGGCGCCTGCCAGATCCTGAACCCGCCGTTGTAGCGATAGGGCATCATCGACGAGGGCATGCCGCGCGTGATGCAGCGGTCCCAACTGTCGAAGTCGGTGGGCGAGTCAAAGGCCGGCGACTCACCCGGCAGCGACCAGCCGCTGCGCATCTCGAGCGCGCGGCGCTTTCCTTCCGCGGTCAGCGCCGGCAGCAAGCCGTTCGGTGGGTCGACGATGAGCGTTGTCTGTCGCTGCGGGGTGCTCGGGTCGGTCACTCCCGAGAGCAGCGCCCGGCCGTACTCGCCCTTCTCGATCAACTGCCGCCCGAGGTCGCCGCGGCCGGAGGCGGCGGCGATGCGCTGCTTGTACTCGTCTTCCGTCCACCACGCCTTGTTCATGTCGCAGGGCGGGCCGCCGAAGCGCGTGGCGTTCGCACACCGTTCCAGCGGGACGCCGGCGGCCTGCATCATGTTCAAGTTCGCCTGGATGTCGGGTTCGCCCCACGGCGTCGTCGGGTGGACCCAGCCTTTCGGGGTCTCGATGAAGTGGTTGGCCTCGCTTGGCGGCCCGAGAATCGATTGGCCGTGCGCGGTCACGAAAAGAATGGCAGCCGCCGCGGCACGGAGCAGTGCAATGCGCATCGTCTGCATGATTCGCATAGTCTACGTCACGCGGTCCTCGGAGTAAGATGCGCATCCTCATGCGCAGATTGGGGCGGTTCGTCGTGCTGGCAGCGGGCCTGCTTGCCGCCGCGAGTGGTGTAGGGGGCCAAGGCGCCAAGCCCTACACAACCTGGACCGCCTACGGCGGCGGCGCCCATTCATCGCAGTATTCGGCGCTCAATCAGATCAACAAGTCGAACGTGTCCCAGCTCCAGGTGGTCTGGACGTTCCCCGTCACCGGCACGGTCATCTTCAACCCGCTCGTCGTTGACGGCGTGGTGTATCTGCAGGCGTCGGGCAACACGCTGGCGGCTGTGGACGCCGCGAGCGGCAAGGAGATCTGGCGCAGACAGATGCAGGGACCGATCGGCGCGCGCGGGATGAACTATTGGGAGAGTCCCGATCGCTCGGATCGCCGGCTGCTGTTCCTTGCAGGCGGCTACCTCACGGCCATCAACGCGGAGACCGGCGATGCGATTGCCGGCTTCGGCGACAACGGCCGCGTGGATCTGCGGATCGCGCTCCACCGGCAGGCGGCGCAGCCGCTGCACACGGGCAACCCGGGCCGCATCTTCGAGAACACGATGATCGTGTCGCTGCCGGCGCAGGGAGCGAGCTACGACGCCACGCCCGCCGACGTGCAGGCGTATGACGTGCGCACCGGACGGATTCAGTGGGTCTTCCACAGCATCCCGCATCCCGGCGAGTTCGGGTACGACACGTGGCCGCCGGAGGCCTACAAAAAGTCCGGCGGCGTCCATAACTGGAGCGAGTTCACGATCGACGAGCAGCGGGGCATCGCGTTCATCGGCTTCGGCAGCCCGCGCTTCGATTTCTATGGCGGCGATCGTCCGGGCACAAATTTGTTCGGCAACTCGCTCGTGGCGCTCGACGCGCGCACCGGCAAACGCATCTGGCATTACCAGCTCGTGCATCACGATCTGTGGGACTACGACTTGCCTCAGGCGCCGAAGCTGCTGACGATCCGCCAGAACGGCCGCAATATCGACGTCGTCGCGCAGGCGACGAAGCAGGGCTTCCTGTTCGTCTTCGAGCGCGAGACCGGACGCCCGATCTGGCCGATCGAGGAACGGCCGGTGCCGCAGTCCGACGTGCCGGGAGAACATGCGTCCCCGACGCAGCCCTTCCCGACGAGGCCGGCGCCGTTCGCTCGCCAGACGTTCGCCGAGAAAGACATCAACCCGTATCTGCCGGCGGCGGAGCGAGAGGCGCTCGTTCAGCGCTTGAAGTTCCTTCGCAACGACGGTCTGTTCACGCCACCAAGCTTCGAGGGCAGCATCTCGATGCCGGGCCACAACGGCGGCGCGAACTTCGCGACCTCCGCGTCTGATCCCACTCGCGGTGAGATGTACGTGGTCGCCAAGGCGCTGCCAACGGTCGATCGACTGACGCTGCCGGGTCAGGGCGGACGTGGTGGAAGGGCAGGCCCGATCGTCACGCCGGAGCAGAAGGCGCAGCTCACCGCGCAGGCCAGGGAACTGCTGACGACAGGCGGACCGGTGCGACTCGAGTCGCCGTACGAGTTCATGAATCAGAACAGCCGAAACATGAGCGCCGCCGGACCTCCCTGGTCGGAGATGATCGCGTATGACCTGAACACGGGAGAGATCAGATGGCGGATTCCGACGGGCACCGTTCTCGCTCCACCCGAGCTGGAGATTCCGCCGAACACCGGCTCTCACTTTCCGCGAAGTGGTCCGCTCGTGACGGCTGGCGGCCTGGTCTTTTTCGCCACCGGGTCGGACCGCCGGTTCCGCGCCTACGATCGCGACAACGGTCACGAAGTGTGGTCGATGGAGCTTCTCGTTGCGTCGGAAGGGATGCCTGCGACTTATGAGATCCGCGGCCGGCAGTTCATTGTTGTTCCCGTCGCCGCAGGCGCCGGAATGTTCGCCGCACGCTTTGGCGGCGAGGGTTCGGCAGGCGGCGGTCGCGGCGGAGTCGGTGGACCTCCGGGACAGTACATCGCGCTGGCGTTGAAACAGTAATGGAGAAAAACATGCGTAACCGGTTCAACTACGCATTCATCGCGATTGTGCTCGGAGGTGCCGCGACGCTGACCGTAGCGGCGCAACGGCCCGCTCGTCAGGGCGGCGCGTCAGCGCCGGACGGCCGCGGTCGAGGAGCGGCGCCCGCCGCGCGAGCGGATCGAATCGCGGGCCATCCGAACCTGAATGGCATCTGGCAGGCCATCAACACCGCCAACTGGAACCTCGAGGATCACGCCGCCTCGGCGACCGCGTTCTGGCAGCTCGGCGCGATGTTCGCGATTCCGCCGGGACAGAGCGTGATCGTCGACAACAACGGCACGATCCCGTACACGCCGGACGGCTTGAAGAGGCGGCAGGAGAACCGGGCCGGATGGCCCAAGTCGGATCCGGAAGCCAAGTGCTACATGCCGGGGCTGCCGCGGGCGACCTACATGCCGTACCCGTTCCAGATCGTCCAGGGGGAGAACGACATCCTCTTCATGTACGAGTACGCCAGCGCCAATCGCGTCGTCCACATGACCAACCACACCGAGTCGCCGGTGGACAGCTGGATGGGGTGGTCGAACGGCAAATGGGACGGCGACACGCTCGTCATCGACGTGCGGAGCTTCAACGATCTGTCCTGGTTCGATCGAGCCGGCAATCACCACAGCGATGCGCTCACGGTCACCGAGCGCTACGCTTTGGCGCCCGGCGGGACGCACCTCAACTACGAGGCGCGGATCGAGGACCCGAAGACGTTCACCCGGCCATGGACGATCCGCATGCCGCTGTACCGCCGGCTGGATCCGAAGGTCCAGCTTCTCGAGTACAAGTGCGTCGAATTCTCGGAGGAGCTGCTCTACGGCGACCTGAAAAAGAAGACTCCTGAGTAGGCGCCGAGTGGCTATACTGTCGCAGGAGAGAGACCCGGTGCATACGAAACTGTTCCGCGTGATCGCCGGTGCCGTGCTGCTCGTTGCGTCTGCCGCCCCGCTCATCGCGCACCACTCGTTTGCGGCCGAGTTCGACGTGAACAAGCCCGTCACGATAAAGGGCAAGGTCGTCAAGATGGAGTGGATCAACCCGCACTCCTGGATCTACATCGACACGACGGATCCGGCCGGGAAGGTGGAGCATTGGAAGGTGGAAGGTGGAGCGCCGAACGCGCTGATCCGCCGCGGCTGGACCAAGAACTCGCTGCCCTACGGCATCGAGATCATCGTCGAAGGCTTCCAGGCGAAGGACGGTGCGAACCGCGCGAACGGCCGTGACATCACCTTCCCGGACGGGAAGAAGTTATTTATCGGCTCGACGGGCACCGGCGCGCCGGAGGAGAAACGGGAACGCCGGTAGGGAAGTTAAACCTCCAAATTTGAGCCCTCAACCCTTTCGATAGACCGAGCGCGTCGTGGAAGCTGGCCCGCCGAGCACGCCGGCGCGGGTCACTTCCACAACCAACGTCGTCGGCGATTCCAGCCACAGCTTTCGCGTCAATTCGGCGGTGAACGGCTTTCCCGCGCCCCGAAGAACATGTTCGGTGATGTCGAACGTCGTGATGATGATCAGCGTCTGTCCATTCCACTGAGCCCGCGACGACTCGATCTGCTCGCCGCGCCCCATCATCACCGTGTTCCGGCCCACGGAGCCGTCGAGCGGGTACGTGAACGTCAGCGGCGGCTGTAAATCGTACCGGCTGAAGATCGTGTACTCGACGTTCAGCCGCTTCGTGTCCTGCCCGATGGTGATCGTCGATCCCCAGATCGCCGGCGCATCGAGCGTCCAGCGTCCCGAAAAGTCCGCCGGCGGCTGTGCCGACATTGTGGCGGGCAGAACGGCGGTGAGCCAGAGCGCGACGAGTGGGGATCGCAGCATCGCTCGTCAGCCCTGTCGAGACTCGATGGCCGACACGCGAGCGTCGGCGAGCGTCAGCCGCATCAGATCCTCGCCCCAGATGACCTTGCCCTCGAAGACCTTTTGAATCTCGTGGACGATCAGCTCTCGCACGCTGGGCCGATCGATCTGCCCGAGGAGGTGCGTCAGCACGAGCGTCTTCACGCCGGCGCGCTTCGCGATCACGGCGTTGTCGCGATGGTTGCCGCAGGCCATGCGGTAGGCAGGCGAGGGCTCGGTGCCGCTGAAGTAGTGATTCATGTGAATCAGGATGTCGCAGCCTTTCGCCAACTCGACGATCGCATCGTTGGGACCGCTGTCGCCGGTGTAACAAATCGATCCCTCGCTGGTATCGATACGGAAGGCGAGACACTCGAGATAGGGCTCGACGTGTTGCGCGTGACCGACGGTGACCTTCCATCCGTCGCCGCTGATCACCGAACCTGCATGGATCTCCATGACCTTCGGCGCTGGACGCCGGCGCGGCAGCTTGCCGCCTCGCGCCTCGAACTGATCCTGGCTGCTCTTGTGTTCGATGCGTGCGCGAATGTCCGGCCCATAGATGCCGTCGACGCCGAATAGCTGTTCGGTCATGCGCGCGATCGGAGGGGGGCCGTAGACATTGAGATCGGCGATTCGATCCGCGCCCTGATCCCAACGCTGCAGAACCAGGCGCCCGTAATCCATGCAATGGTCGTAGTGGAGATGCGTGAAGAACGCGTGCGTGACATCGACCGAACGATGGCCGCTCTGAAGCAGTCGGTGATGCGCACCGGGTCCGTGGTCCCAGACGATCACATCGTGGCCGACCTCGATGAAATAGCCGGAACTCTGACGATCCAGCGACGGCGATGGCGTGCCGGTGCCGAGCAGCGTGATGCTGAGCGGTCTCGGCGTTGCCGCCTGATCATCCGCGGCGCTCGAGATTGAGACCGCCGGCGTCGAATTCTGCCAAGACGCGCTGACGCGCGTCGAGGCCAGTATCGCGATGAACTCGCGTCGTTCCACGGCAACCTCTCTACTTCTTGGGTGGCAGATACGGATCCGGCGCGTTGGGCGGCACGTGCGGATAGCGCTGGATCGTCGCGTTGAACTCGTTCAGGATCCGGTCCGTGACGCTCTGCACCCACGGGTTCGCGTCCTTGATGTCGGTGTCCTCTTTCGGATCGGATAGCAGATTGAAGAGACGCATCAACGGCGGGACCGGCGGGCCGCCGGCCTCCGGGGCGTACACGTAGTGCAGCTTCCAGTCGTGCCACTTGACCGCGCGCAGCTGCGCGTTGGCGTAGAGCAGCACCGACTCGCGGGAAGACGAGGCTTGCTTGCCCTCGAAGAAGGGGAGCTGGTTGACGCCGTCGATGGCGCGATCGTGCGGTACGATGTCCCCACCGACCGCGGCAGCGATGGTCGGGAAGAAATCGATCTCGTGAACCAATTCGTTGGTGACGCGGCCCGCCGGAATTCTCCCGGGCCAGCGGACCAGGCACGGCGTTCGGATGCCGCCCTCCATGACGCTGTTGTAGAAACCCGACCAGGGTCCCGACGATCCGCGCCACGGCCGCCGGCCTTCGGCGCCGTTGTCGGCGCACCAGAACACGATCGTGGTGCGCGAGATGCCGAGGCGATCGATCGCGTCGAGCATGCGGCCGACGTTGTCGTCCACTTCGGCCATCGCGTCGGCGATATCGCCCGCGCCAGTCTTCCCGACGAAGTCGGGATGGGTCAGCGTGGGGAAATGAATCTGCGTCATCGGGTAATAGAGGAAGAAGGGCTTCCTGTCGCGGACGCTACGCTCCATGAACGCGACGGCCTTTTCGGCCGACTCGCGATCGATCGTGCGGCGCGTCTTCAGATCGAACGGCTTGACGTTGCGCGGGGGACGTCCGGCCCGGCCCTCCCAGATGAACGACGTATTCGGCGCAGTCTGACCCTGCGCGATCGTCGTCTGCGCCTCGTTGCTGGTGCGCGGGATGCCGTAGTACTCGTCGAAGCCTTGCTGCGACGGGTTCCGATTCTCCGGGCGGTCACCGCCGAGATGCCATTTGCCGAACAGGCCCGTGGCGTAGCCGATCGACCGCAACGCTTCCGCGATCGTCACTTCCCAGAGCGTGATGCCGGCTCCCTGCGTCGCGCCGGTCCGGACGGCGTAACGTCCGGTCATCAGCGCCGCGCGTGAGACCGTGCAGGAGAACTCGACGTTGAAGTTGTTGAGCCTGAGTCCTTCGGCCGCGAGACGATCCAGGCGCGGCGTGATCGCGCCGCGCACGCCGCCGTAGACGTTCACCTCGCCCCATCCCAGGTTATCCGGAAACATCAGGACGATGTCGGGCCGGGAGGCCGGAGTGGCCTGCTCGCTCGCGACGCCGAGCAGCCCAAGCCACAGCACGAGGCACCCGCTGGCCGCGATCGCAGACGGAGGTCTGCTCATGATTGGGTGTGATGTTATCTCCGACCAAACCGGATCGAGTAGGTTTACCATCTCGAACGGGATAACGATATGACCGGGAGGCCTCGTATGCATCGACTCGTGGGCCACTCTGCCGCCGCCGTCGTCGTCGCGCTCGCACTGACGTGCGCGGCGGCTCCAAGCGCCGCTCAGTGGTGGAAGTATCCGACTGCCGGTGTTCCGCGGAAGGCTGACAAAACGGTCGATCTGTCCGCGCCCGCGCCTCGCACGGCGGCCGGCAAGCCGGACTTCTCGGGGATCTGGCTCACGGGAAACCCGGTGTGCGGCGAACGGTTCAATCCGGTGACCTACACGTGCGGCGTGGAGCTGCCGATGGGCAAAGAAGGCATCAACATGGGGGCCGCGCTGCCCGGCGGCTTGCCGTACCAGCCGTGGCTGGCGGCGCTCGTGAAGGAACGAACCGACAACCACGCCAAAGATGATCCGCACGTTCGCTGCCTGCCGGACACGCTCCTGCGCGCCTACAGCCTTCCGCATTTCGTCAGGTTCGTGCAGACGCCAGGCCTGCTGGTCGCCCTGATCGAGATGAACGCCAATTATCGGTTGGTGTTCCTGGACGGCCGGCCACTGCCGGACGATCCCGTGCCCTCGTGGCAGGGTTACTCATCCGCGAAATGGGAAGGCGACACGCTCGTCATCGATTCGAACGGTTTTCGTGACGACATCTGGATCGATTGGAATGGCAGCATGATCACGTCGGCCGCCAAAGTGCGCGAGCGAATCCGGCGGCCCGACTTCGGACATCTCGAGATCGAAGTCACGGTCGACGATCTCAAGGCGTACACGAAGCCGTGGACGGTGACGCTGAAACAACGAATCGCCGTCGATACGGAGCTCGTGGACGAGATCTGCCTGGAAAACGAAAAATCGTATCAGCGCATGAAATGAAATGAGAAAACATCCTGCGGTAATCGCGGCGGGGCTGTGCATGTTGACACCAGCACTCCTCGTCGCCCAAGCCGTTGTGCCGCGGCTGCCGCCCGCGTCTCCGAATCCGTCCGGGCCCTCGGTGCAGGCTCCGCTCGATTCTAATTACGCGGCGTTGATCGCGACGTGCAGGACGCCGCCGGCGGCCCCTGCCGGCCGCGGGCCGGGCGGAGGCCGAGGCGGTGCGCGCGGCGCTTCGCCGCCCCAGGGCATCAGGGACTATTCCGTCACCGAGATCCCTGAAGTGATCGCCGCGGGCAGGAAATGGACGTTCGTCTGGCAGCAGGCCGGCAACAACGGCGACGGCATCGTCGGCACCGATGACGGCGGCTTGTTGTTAGCGCAGAACGACAGCAGCAACGTCGTGAAGCTGGACAAGGACGGCAAGCCGTCCATCGCCTATTCCGGCACGCACACGGGCGGCGCGTTGTCGATGAGCCCGAAGGGCAACCTGTTCATCGTCGAGCGCGGTCTGCGGATGAGAGTCGAGCAGCTCGCGCCGCAGCGGAGGCTGCTCACAGACAGTTTCCAGGGCGAGCCACTCGACTGCGTCGGGGGCGTCATCAATGATCTGACCGCGGACAGCCGCGGCGGCGTGTACTTCACGATGGGCGGGCTGTTCTATGCGGACCCGAAGCGCGTGGTCACCCGGTACGGCGAGAACCTCACCACCAACGGCGTCATCCTCAGCGCGGATGAGAAGACGCTCTACGTCACCAACGGCGCGGCGCTCGCGGCGTTCGACGTGCAGCGGGATGGGTCGCTGACCAATCAGCGCGAGT
>MNEX01000009.1 GCA_001917905.1 Acidobacteria bacterium 13_1_40CM_65_14 | reverse complement strand
CAGATGTGACCGGCGCGTGAGCAGGATCCCCAGCGCCAGCGCTGATTGCGGACGCTGACGCGCGCGACGGTCAGGCCGTGCTGCGCGGCGAGCTCGAACACGCGCGCCGGGAGGGCGCGTTTCGCGCGCGATCGCAGATCGCGCGCGACCTCGCCGGCCATTTCGGACGGTTTCGGTTGCGCGCGCTCCTCTTCGGCGCGGCGCTGCTGCTTGGCAATCCACGCGCGCTCGCGCTCCGCGAACGCGGCAGCTTCCCTCTTCGATCCCCATTGCGGAATCGTCACGCGCACGACGCCGTCCGCGGTGACGCGGATCACATAGCGTCGCGCCCTGGCGTGGCGCGTGAACACGACGTCCGTCAGAGAGGACACGCGGGGATCACCTGATTCCCGTCGAACGAACGCACGAAAAAGGAGGCTGCTCAGTGACCGCCATACACAGCGAAACCGCGTTTCCGTAGGCTGTCCGCCAGCAGCACTTCCATCTCCTTCGCCTTCGCGTACGGCATCGGGTTGAGATGTTTGTAGAGGCGCGGGACGAGGCGCTCGCCGCAGCGCTTCACGACGCGGGCGGCCTTGAGACCGCTTTTGTGATTCTGAAATCGCTGCTCGGGGGACAGGCCAGTCATCCCGACGTAATAGCCGGCTTTCCCGTCGCCCTTCGGGTTGCGCAGGAACACCACGTAGACGTTGTGATGATCGCGAGGATCAGGCTTCCGCGTCCGAGGCAACTTTTTTATCCATGATCGCTCCACATTGGAACCACTCGCGGGCTCAGATTTTTTCGATCACCTCTTCCTCCACATCATGAAACGGCAGGCCGTCGGTGAGCTCCGGCGCCTGCAGCATGCGCGGGACGCGATCGATTGGCTCGAGCGACCTGATCTCCTCGCCGCCGTTGGCCGACTGCAGCTCCTTGAACTTGCGCGCCTTGATGAGGACGTTGCCCTCGAGCGATCCGACCGCGTCGTTGTAGGCCTCGAGGCTCGACTTCAGGCGTCCGCCGAGCGTTTGGAACCTGTCGCCGAGCGTGCGCACCGCTTCGTACAGACTTTTTCCCAGCTCGCTGATCTTGCGCGCGTTCTCTTCCATCGCCTCCTGCTGCCAGCCGTACGCCACCGCCCGCAGCAGCGCGATGAGCGTCGTCGGGCTCGCCGGAATCACTCGTCTCTCGACGCCGAACTCGATGAGCGTCGGATCCTGTTCGAGCGCGGCGGAGAAGAACATCTCGCCCGGCAGGAACATGACGACGAAGTCCGGGCTCACCGGCACCTGCGACGCGTAGCCTTTCATCGCGAGCTGCGAGATGTGCGATCGCACTTGACGCGCGTGGTCGGCGAGCAGCTTCTGGCGCGATTCTTCGTCGGGCGCTTCGAGCGCGCGCAGGTACGCGTCGAGCGGGACCTTCGCGTCGATGACGACGTGCTTGCCGCCGGGAAGCTGGACGATCACGTCGGGGCGGATGCGTCCCTCTTCACCCTGAATGGTTTGCTGCTCGGTGAAGTGACAATGCTCCACCATGCCGGCGAGCTCGACGACCCGCTTCAACTGGATCTCGCCCCAGCGGCCGCGGACACCGGGCCGCTTGAGCGCGTCGGTGAGGCGGCGCGTTTCCTCTTTGAGGTTCTGGCCGATGGTGTCGAGCGACGCGATTTTCTGCAGCAGCTGCGCGCCCGACTCGACGCGGCGGCGCTCGGCGTCCTGAATCTCGCGGTCCACGTGCTCGAGCGTCTTCGCCATCGGCGCGAGCAGGTTCTCAATCGCTTTCTTGCGTGCGTCGATGTCGGTGGTCGCCTCGGTCCGCGCTTCGCGCAGGCGCGTTTCCGCGAGCGCGAGGAATGCTTCGTTGTTCGTCCTCAGCGCGTCGGCGCTGAGCGCCTGGAACGCCTCGCGCAGCTTGGCCTCGGCCTCGTGATACGCCTTGAGCCGCTCGGCGTGGACCGCGCGATCCTTTTCGAGCTCGGTTTGCAGTCGGATTTGCTTCTGTCGCGACGCGAGCCAGCCGACGACTGCACCAATCGCCAGGCCGAGCGCGAGGACCAGGAGAACTGTGGGTTCGATGGGCATTAGTATCGCACGGCTTGGTCGTTGGTCATTGGTCGTTGGTCGTTGGTCGTTGGTCATTGGTCATTGGTCGTTGGTCGTTGGTCATTGGTCGTTGGTCGTTGGTCATTGGTCGTTGGTCATCGGTCGTTGGTCATCGGTCGTTCGTCGACCGCTACCGAGCGATGACGAACGGCAACCAGGCCTCAGGGAGCTGGAGCTCCGCGGCGTGGATGGCGAGGGCCATCTCTCGATCCCGATCGGTTGCTGCGAGCTGACGTGAGTTGAGTCCGGCGGCGATCGTCTGCAGCGCGTGGCGCGCGGCGATTTGGGCGTGACGCCGCTTGTCGGCGAATCGGCCGGTGCCCTGCGTCGCGGTCGCGCGCGCACCGGCGCGCTCGGCCTTGAGCATCATGAGCCGCGGCTTGTCGACGGTCTCGAACGGGAGCTGCGACTGGAAGCGCTCGTCGGACGCGGTGTCCAGTTGGCCGGCCGCGCGAATCGAGCGCTCGCGATCCAGGTCCGCGCGGTAGCACTGGAAGCAAAGCGGGCGAGTTGGGCTGGACGGGCGGGAAGGGCTGAACCGGCCCGAGGCTTCCTGCTTCAGCGACTCCCGGCAAGGTGCGCATAGAGCCTTTGGGCGTTTGCCCTCCAATTCCCCGCCTGGAAAGCTAACCCACTCGTCGCCAACGGCTTGAGAGTAATCCTGCGCCATGTCCGCAGTCTAAGCGAGGGCTGTGACAGGTCAGGTCACTCAGTCTGACCGTAGGTCTGACGGCCAGTCTGACCGTGAGTCTGATCGCCAGTCTGACCGTGAGTCTGACCGACGGTCAGACTGTCACGTGCTGGACGAGGTTACCGCACGATTCGAGGAACCGCGCGAAGTCGGAGGCGGAGACCACGAAGGTGACGATGTTGATGTTCGGGTGGAACGAGAGGCGCTCGGCTGACTTCAGATCGCGATCGAGCACGACGCGGACGGCGTGGGTCGCATCATTAATCAACCCGAACGGCGAGACCGAGCCGGGCGTGAGTCCAAGATGCGTCATCAGCCGCTCGGGCGATCCGAAGCTCAGTTTGCCGTCGCCGATCTGGTCGGCCACCTTCCGCAGGTCGGCCTTCTTCTGATGCTCGAGGATGACGAGGTAATGCCGGTCGCCCTTCTGATTCCTGAGAAACAGATTCTTGCAGTGCGTCGCCTCGATGCCAGTCCAGTACTGCGCCGCCGCCTCCACGGTGGCGACGGGCGGATGCTCATACCTCTCGTAGGTGATGCCAAGCTCGCCGAGGCTTCGCGCCACGTTTGTCTCTTCGCTCGTCATGCCTGATGGCTGATGGCTATGGGATGAGGACTGCCGCGCCGCTGACGCGACCCTCGCGCAGATCGCTGAGCGCCGTGTTCGCGTCGGCGAGGTCGTACTGCTGTACGCGCGTCTTGACGGGAATCTTCGGCGCGATCGCGAGAAAATCGCGCGCGTCCTGACGCGTGAGGTTGGCGACCGATCGCACGACGCGCTCCTCCCACAGCAGGCGATACGGAAACGACGGGATGTCGCTCATGTGAATGCCGGCGCAGACCACGACGCCGGCCGGCGCGACGTGCGACAGCGCTTCGACGACGAGCGGTCCGGCGGGCGCGAAGATGATCGCGGCATCCAGTTTCTCCGGCGGCGCCTCGGTCGAGCCGCCCGCCCATGTGGCGCCGAGCTCGCGCGCGAACTGCTGGGCATCGTCATCATCCGGCTTCGTGAACGCAAACACCTCGCGTTTGTCGTGCACCGCGACCTGCGCGATGAGATGCGCCGCCGCGCCGAACCCGTAGAGCCCGAGACGACGCCCCTCGCCGGCCATCCGATACGCGCGATAGCCGATCAGCCCCGCACACACGAGCGGCGCCGCGTCGACGTCGCTGTACCCGTCGGGGATTCTGAACGCGTAGCGCGCGTCGGCGACGGCGTACTCCGCGTAGCCGCCGTCGTTGTGATAGCCGGTAAACCGCGCGTTGACGCAGAGATTCTCGCGTCCAGCGAGGCAGAACCCGCACTCGCCGCACGAATAGCCGAGCCAGGGGATGCCCACGCGATCGCCGGCCTTGAGGTGCGTCACGCCGTCGCCGACGACCTCGACGACGCCGACGATCTCGTGGCCGGGAATGATCGGGATTTCCACCGGCGGCAGTTCGCCGTCGACGAGGTGAAGGTCGGTACGGCACACGCCGCACGCCCGCACGCGGACGAGGACCTCGCCGGGCAGCGCCACGGGGATGTCGCGGTCGCTCGGCTCCACGGAGCCCGCCCCAGCTCGCATCAGAGTCATTGCTCGCATCGACAAGCCAGAAATTATATTCGGAGCTGTCGCTGTAGAGGTGCTTGGAGGCTTCGTTGTAGGGTGCTCGGAGCTATCGCCCTAGCTTAGCTTAGCGTAGCTAGGCCGCAGCTTTTGCTGCGAGTACACCGCCGTGGTTCACCTCGCGTAAGGACCAGAGCTTATCTCTGCGCCAGACCAGCGTCTCACTTCCTAGCGATGCCCGAGAGGTGAGGGTGAATAATGGGCACCGCGATGTGAAACGATTCGAATTGCACGTCTGTAAATCCAGCGGCTGCGATGGCTGACCCCGTGTCACAGTCAGGGCGGCATCCTTCCGCGAAGCGAATCCAGATCGGCCGAACCGCTTTTTGTAACATGCGCGTCGGGAAATCAGACGCCGCAACATGCTCCATGAAGGCGAAGACCCCGCCAGGTCGAAGGACACGCCGAATCTCCGACAACATGACAGGAGGATCTGGAACTGTGCACAGCGCAAAGAGGCTGACGACAGCATCAAAACTCGAATCTCGAAAGGGCAAGGCGCAGCCAGATGACTCCACAATTTCGGCTGGAATGCCAACCCGCGCCGCAGCCGCCAGAATCGAGGCATAGTGATTGAGGTTGGGCTCTATGCCCCACCATCGGACGGCCCGCCGAAAATAACCGAAGCTTGGATACCCGCCTGGACCGATCTCGAGAACGTCCCCGTGGAGTCTTCCTAACAGACTGCGCTTACGTTCCGCCACCGCGCGCTCACAGGCGTCGTCGAGTCTCGCCAGCAGCCGATGCTGCACATCTCGACACCAGGATCGCATCGCCACTCTCCGTCGGCCCTCTATGTCGTGGGCGTAGAGACGAGGAGTTCTTCGGGATAGGTGACCGCGCCGGGGTGCGCAATCGCCGTGTACAGCGCCAGAAGGAAATATCCCTGCGGATCGACACCGGCCAGCTTAGCGGTCTCGCAGAGCGTGTAGAAAAGGGCGGCGACCTGCGTGTCGCGCAGCGACCGGGAGCCGTAGTGATTCTGCCGCCCGACGACAGGGCCGCGGAGCGCGCGTTCCGCCGCATGGTTGTCGAGCGGGACGCGCGGATCATCGACGAAGCGCATCAGCCCTTCCCAGCGGTCGAGCATGTAGCGCACCGCCTTCCCGAACTCGCTTCGCGGCAGGCCGACTTGCACGGTCGCCCACTGCCAGATGCGGTCGAGCACCGGTCGGGATCGCTCGTGGCGCAGCTGCTGCCGCAGCGTCTGCGCCGCGGCGTGGCCGGGAAATGGACCGGGCACCAGGCGCTCGATCGTGTAGAGCTCCCCGATGAGCGTGCCAATCTCCGCACAGGCCGACGGCCACTGCTCGGCGATGTCGTCCATGTGCCGTTTGACATGCGCCCAGCATCGAGCGAGGGTCAAGGAAGGCCCATCGCGCGCGAGCACGTCATAGCCCGCGAAGCCGTCGGCCACGACCGTGCCGGCGTAGCCGTTCAAGACCTGCCGCCCTTAATCGGCCGATTTGCCCGGCAAGATCCGGTAGAAGGACACGGTCGGCGACCGCACGCCCCAGACCGTGCCCTTCGCCGGTGTGGTCGATCCCATGATCGGCCAGCGCGTTTCGTCGCATTGATCACAGGCGCCTCGAGGACTCGATGCCCGAGCGCGTTGTAGGTCGGTTCCAGGTGGCGCGCAATCGCATGAAGTCGATCCCACAACGTCTGCGACTCGACGGTCAGGCCTTCGCGGCCCATCATGCGCACTTGGCGCTCGAGCGGCAGGTGGTCGGCGTACTTCGCGACCGCCACGCCGACCCCAAACTCGGGCGCATAGCGACTGCCGGGCATCACCTGAATTGGACCCGGCGGTGACCACCGCGGCAGTACAGGCGCAGCGATACTTTTGGCGCATGTGGTGCTCGACCTGATAGGTGAGCTTGACCGTAGTAATGCGCTCGGAGGTGTCCGCCTGGCCGATCATCTCCGTCAGCTCGCCGCCGCACGCGGCGCACTGGCGGTCCGTGGGCGGGAGTTCGTGACGAATCTCCACGACCGGGAGCGTCGGTTCGGACATGACCAGGCGGCGCCGGCCGCTTCGGCTGCGCGGGCGATGCGCTCGCGGGATCGGCGTGGGGCTGAAACACCTGCGCGCGTCGCCGCTGGACATCCTGAAGCACCGCGAGTTGGAGTTGCTCCGGATGCGACAGACCCTGCAGGCGCGCGAGCTCCGCGGTCAGGTCCAGCGTCTTCGTGATGAGGCGTTGATTTTCGCGATCGAGGAGGAGACTGATCTGGCGAAGCGTTTCAAGGTCTTGTTCCTTGGTCAGCTCCACCATTCGCAGGGCATTTGATCATCACTCATGATCCGATGCAAGCGAAAAATGTGTGAGTGCCGGTGGGGCGAGCGTCACGCGACCGACCAACGCACTCCCTCGAGAAAGAGATCGAGCTCGCTGATGGTCAGCGTGATCGGATCGTCGCCGTTCTCGCGCCAGAGCCGCGCGAAGCGGCCGCGCTCGAGCCGCTTCGCATAGACACACAACCCCGTGCCGTCCCAGTGGATCGTCTTCGCGCGTACCCGATCACGGCTGACGAAAGCGTCCAAGCACCTTACAGCGAGAGCTCACGGAAATCTTCCGAGCGCGGTGAGGAGCTCGAGTCGCGCGCGGCGCAGGGTGTCCTCCGCGACGGCGACCGCGGTGTCCGCGTCGCGGGCGCGGCGCTCGGCGTCGATGACTTCGATGTTGGTCGCGGCGCCGGCGCGGAAGCTGATGTTGACGATGTCGACGACCTGCCGCGCCTGATCGGCCGCGGCGCGCGTGCTGGCCAGGCCGCGCTCGGCACTGGCGACCGCTTCGCGCGCCGCCCGCACTTCAGACGACGCCAGCGTCATCGCATTGGCGAGCGTCGCGCGCGAGATGTCGAGCGCCGCCTGGCGCTCGGTCCGCTGCCCCGCCCGCTGACCGCTATCGACGATCGGCACTGACAACTGCATCAGGAATCGCCAGCTGTTCTGCGGCAGGAAGAACTGCGCCGGGTAGGTCGTCGACGGCTGAAACATCGCGTCGAGAAACGGCCACGCATCCTTCGACGAATCGCGCAGCACGCGTTCGGCGGCGCGTTGCTGCAGGGCGAACAGTCGCAGATCGGGTCGCCAGTCGGACAAGGTCCGGCTAACGCCGGACACCACCGGAGTTTGGGTTGGCGTCGCTTGGGTTGGCGTCGCTTCGGTTCGACCAAGGCCCGACGTCGCCGACGCTGGAGGCGATGTCGCCGATGAAGGAACGTCGGCGGGAATCGCAAACAACGGTTCGTCGGCGGCGTCGACGGGACCATCGGCGACCAGCAGGACGCCGAGCGCTTCCTGCGCGCGGTAGAGCGCGAGACGCGCCGATTCGACGAGTCCCTCGTCGAGCGACAGCTCCTGCTGCGCGCGCAGCATGTTCAACCGGCTGCCGGTGCCCGCTTGCTCGAGTTGACGTGCGAGATTGAAATGCGCGTTGGCGACCTCGCGCGCGGTTTCGTTCGCGGCGACCACGCGGCGCCGCGCGATGATCGTCAGGTACGCATCGGCGGTCGCGAACGCTGTTTGACGGTTGACGTCCTCGACGTTCGCCTCGGCCACCTGCCTCGCGTCCTCGGCCTGCATGCGCCGCGCCCAACGCGCCGGCGCGAACAGCGGATAGCGGACGTCGAGGCTCGCGTTGACCTGATTGCGCGGCGTCACCGTCGCGCCACCGAACTCCACGCCGCGATTCAGCGTCGTCGTCGTCACGTTGCCGTTCACCTGGAGGCGCGACGCGGACCGCGCTTCGGTCAGCAGCGCTTCCGCGCGGAGGATGCCGGCCGCCGCGATCGCGGACGAGGGATTCTTCTCGATCGCGCGCCTGATCGCCTCGTCGAACGTCACGCGCTCGACGGGAACCGGCGTCTGCGCGACGACGATCGCAGGGCTAACCGCCTTCGCCAAGGCTACGGCGGTCAAGCCGGCCTGCGCGACAGCGGTCACGAAGCGCGTCGCAGCGAGGCCCGTGCAGGTCCAGCCGAGCACCGTAGAGGCGCAGCCTCCGAGCATTCTGGAGGCGAAGCCTCCCAGCACCCTGGAGGCGAAGCCTCCCAGCACCCTAGAGCGATGGCGCCAAGCACCTTGAACGGCGAAGCCTCCAAGCACGTTAGCGGCGCGCACGTGTGGCTCCCAGGCTCTTGACGACGACATACAGCACGGGAATAAACGCAAGGTTGAGGAACGTCGACGCCAGCATGCCGCCGGCGACGGTCGTGCCGACCGAATGGCGCGCTTCCTGACCGGCGCCGCTCGCGACGACCAGCGGCATCACGCCGAGGATGAACGCGAGCGACGTCATGAGAATCGGCCGCAACCGGATGCGCGCTGCTTCGACCGCCGCCTCCGCAATCGACAGCCCGCGCGCGCGAAGCTGTTCGGCGAACTCGACGACGAGGATGCCGTTCTTCGCCGACAGCCCGATCAGCATGACGAGACCAATCTGGCAGTACACATCGTTCATCAGCCCGCGGCCCCACTGCGCGAGGAGCGCGCCCATGATCGCGAGCGGCACTGACAACAGAATGATGAACGGCAGCGTGACGCTCTCGTACTGCGCCGCGAGCGTGAGGTACACCAGCAGCAGCCCGAGACCGAAGATGGCCGCTGACTGCCGGCCCGCTTTGATCTCCTCGAGCGAGATGCCCGACCACGCATAGCTGAATCCCTGCGGCAACGTCCTGTCCGAGAGGTCCGCCATGCGCGTGAGCGCTTCGCCGGAGCTGAAGCCGGGCGCCGCGGTGCCGTTGATCGTCGCGGATCGAAACAGGTTGAAATGATTGATGATCTTCGGCGCGGTGGCCTCGCGCACCGACACGACGTTACTCAGCGGCATCATCCGGCTGCCGGCCGTCCGCACGTAGTACTTTTCGATGTCGCCGGGATTCGAGCGGAACTGCTGATCGGCCTGCACGTAGACGCGATACGACCGGTTGTTGAAGTCGAAGTCGTTGACGTACGCTGAGCCGAGCAGAATCTGCATCGTGCTGCTGATGTCGTTGAGCGACATCCCGAGGCTCTTTGCCTGTTCGCGGTCGATGTCGACGACCAGTTGTGGATCGTTCGCGGTGAACTGCGTGAACAGCGCGGCCAGTCCCGGCGTCTGATTCGCGCGGCCGATCAGCTGCTGCGCCGTCGCCTGGAGATTCTCGATCGGCCCGCCGCTCTGATCGAGGAGCTCGTACTGGAAGCCGCCGAAGACGCTGAGGCCCTGGATCGAGGGAGGCAGAAACGGAATCACCATCGCGCCGGTGATCTGACTGAACGCGCCGAACAACTGGCCGACGACCGCCTGCGCCGAGCGGCCTTCGCCCTTGCGATCCTTGAAGTCCGTGAGCTGAACGAACAGGAGGCCCTGGTTCGGCGCCGATCCCGCGAAGCTGAAGCCGCCCACCGCGAACATCCTCTGCGAAGCGGGCGTCTTCTGCAGGATCTGTTCGGCCTGCTTCACCACGTTCATCGTGTAATCGAGCGACGCGCCTTGCGGCGCCTGCACGAGAATCATGATGTAGCCCTGGTCCGCGTCCGGCACGAATCCGGACGGCACGCTCGAGTACACCCAGTAGGTGGCGCCGAGGAGCGCGACGAACACGAGCGCGACGAGCGCGCGCACGCGAATCAACCGGCGCAGCATCCGCACCAGACCTGACGTGCCGCCGTCGATCACACGATTCACGACGCGAAAGAACGCGCCTTTCGGTTTCTCGACCTTCCCGAGGAGCAGCGCCGAGAGCGCCGGCGTCAGCGTGAGCGCGTTGAAGGCGGAGATCGCCATCGACACGGCAATGGTCAACGCGAACTGCTGATACAACCGGCCCGTCGTGCCCGGAAAGAACGCGACCGGCACGAACACCGCCGCGAGCACCAGCGCCGTCGCGATGACGGCGCTCGTCACCTCGGTCATCGCCGTCGACGCCGCTTCGCCGGCCGGTCGATGGAACTCGTGGATGTGCCGCTCGATGTTCTCGATGACGACAATCGCATCGTCGACGACGAGGCCGGTGGCGAGCGTGATGCCGAAGAGCGTCAGCGTGTTGATCGAGAATCCGAACAGCTTGACGAACGCGAACGTGCCGATGAGCGACACGGGTATCGTGATCGCGGGGATGAGCGTCGTGCGCCAGTTCTGCAGGAACAGGAACATCACGAGTACGACGAGAGCGATTGCTTCGACGAGCGTGGTCACGACTTCACGGATGGATTCGGCGACCACGGTCGTCGTGTCGAACCCCACTTCGATCTTCAGTCCCGGCGGAAACCGCTTCGACAGCCGGTCGATCTCCGCGGTGACGTCGCGAAAGACCTGCAAGGCATTTGCTGTCGGGAGCAGGAGCACGCCGAAGCCGACCGCATCGCGCTGCTGGTAGCGCAACGCGGTCGAGTAGCTCTCCGCGCCGAGCTCCGTGCGGCCGACGTCCTTCACCCGCACGAGCGCGCCGTCGGCCGATCGCTTGAGGATGATGTTCTCGAACTGCGACGGATCGGTCAGCCGCCCGGCGGCGCTCACGCTGATTTGAAACGACTGGCCGGTCCTCGCCGGCGGCGCGCCGACCTGCCCCGCTGCCACCTGCACGTTCTGCTCGCGCAGCGCCTGCACGACTTCGTCCGCCGTCACGCCGCGTCCCGCGAGCTTGTTGGGATCGAGCCACAGCCGCATCGCATAGCGGCCGATGCCGAAGACGATGACGTCGCCGACGCCCTTCACGCGCTTCAACTCGTCGCGGACGAAGCGGTCGACGTAGTTGCTGATGAACAGCGTGTCGTACTCGCCTTTCTCGGAGAACGCGGCGGCGGCGAGGACGAAGTTGGTCGACACCTTCGTCACGGAAATGCCGATCTGCTTCACCTCGTTGGGCAGCAGACCTTCGGCCTGCGAGATGCGGTTCTGCACGTCGACGGCGGCGACGTCGAGGTTGCGCGTCGGCTCGAACGTGACCGTGATCGCGCATGTGCCGTCGTTGCCGCTCGTCGAGGTGATGTACTGCATCCCCTCGACGCCGTTGATCGCCTGCTCGAGCGGAATGGTCACCGCGGTTTCCACCGCCTGTGCGTTCGCGCCGTTGTAGAACGCGATGACCTGCACCTGCGGCGGCGCGAGCTCGGGGAACTGCGCGATCGGCAGCGTCGGGATGGCGATGACGCCGGCGAGAATGATCACCAGCGAGCACACGCTGGCCAGGATCGGACGCTTGATGAATGTGTCGACGAACACGTTATGGCTGATGGCTAATCGCTGATGGCGATGGTCACTGGTTCAGTGTTCACAGTTGTGTGCCTCGGATGTAGGGGCCGACCCATGTGTCGGCCCCGGAACGGATACCTGGTCTGCCCTTACGGCGTCGGCTGTATCGGTACTCCATCCGCAAGCTTCTGAGCTCCGGAGGTCACAACACGCTCGCCGGCTTTGATGCCGTCGAGCACAGGATAGTTATCGCCGGTGATCGGGCCCACCTTGATCGCCCGCTGTTTGGCGACGAGCTTGCCGCCTTCGTCCTGCGCGACGAACGCGAAGTACTGACCGTTGATGCGGAGCACGGCGGTAACCGGCACGACGAGGCCTTCAGCCGTCTTCCAGATGATCCGCGCGCGGACGAACTGCGACGCTCTCATGGTGCTGTCGGGATTCCGCACGATCCCCTTGACCAGAATCGACTGCGTCTCCTCGTCGACGTGCGGCGAGACGAAGCTCACGACGGTCGTCGTCAACGTTTGCTGACCGTCGCTGCTCAGCACGCGGATCGGCAATCCGTTCTTCAGGTCGCTCGACTTCTCGATCGGGACGTTCACATAGACCTCGAGCAGCTCGTTCTGATCGATCGTCGTCAGCACGGTCTGCGGCGTCACCAGATGCCCGACGCGGACCGGCACGTCGCCGACGATGCCCGAGGTCGGCGCGGTGACGGTGTAGTAACGCAGCTGCACCTGCTGCTGTTGCACCTGCGCCTGCAGCGCCTTGAGATCCGCTTCAGCGGTGCGCAGCGCCGTCTCCGCCTGCTCGAGCTCCTGCTTGCTGATCGCGCCGGCTTTGTAGAGCTCGCTCGAACGCTGCACCTGCTGGCGCGCGAAGGCGACGCTGGCGTCCTTCGCGGCGAGCTCCGCCTGCTGGCTCGCGACCGCCGCCTGCTGTCGCCGCGGATCGATCTGGAAGAGCGGCTGGCCGTCGCGGACGCGGTCGCCCGACTTCACGAAGATTTGCGTGATCTGGCCGTCGGTCTGCGGCTGGATGGTCGTCGAGCGCAGCGATTTCAGGGTCGCGACGTACTCGGTCGTGTCTTCGATGGACCTCGCGCGCGCCGGCGCGAGCGCCACCGGCGTCGGGGGCATGGCCGGTGGACCGGCCGCGGATTGGTTGCGATTGCACGCGAGCGAGGAGAGCGCGACGAACGCCGTCACCGCTGCGACGCCTGGCATGTGTCGCATGTGAATCGACTGTATCAAACTTTTTTCCACTGGCGCTCGCGCTCTTGACATATGGCGTGTCACGACATATCGTGCAGCGCCGTAGTCGCTCGGCTGAAGAGGATGTGAAGAAACCACGTGAACGCAAAGGCCGCTAAGACCGCAAAAAGAATCTTTTCGAAAAAGATGCTTTGCGCGCTTTGCGATCTTTGCGTTCAACGTGATTCTTTCACAAAGGCTCAAGCCTTCGCGTTACGAAGACATGAGACGCTGAGATGACGAAACGAGATCCACAGGAGTTGCTGCCGCTCACGCCGGCCATGTTCTACGTGCTCGTCGCGCTCGCCGACGGCGACACGCACGGCTACCAGATTCTCAAGGACGTCGAGCAACTCACCAGCGGCACCGTCCGTCTAAGCACCGGCACGCTCTACGGGATCATCAAGCGCCTGTTGAACGACGGACTGATCCGCGAGTTCGGTCGCGGAGACCCCGAAAAGAAGATTGACGAGCGGCGGCGCTCCTACGAGCTGACGGCGTTTGGCCGAAGCGTCGCGCGCGCCGAGGCCGTGCGCCTCGAGCAAACGCTCGCGATCGCCAAACGCAAGATGCTGTTCAAACGTTCGTAACGCGATCCTCGGTTCGTTTCGGGACGGTCTGAAGACCGTCCCCTACCGGTCCGAGTACAAATCGCGCGATCGATTCAGCCGACATCGGTAGGGGACGGCCTTCAGGCCGTCCCGCGACGATCTATGCGTCCTGAACGGTGGTATCGCCGGCTGCTGCGGCTGTTTCCGTCCGACTTCCGCGGGGATTTCGGCGACGAGATGACCGGCGTATTCCGCGACCAGCATCGCGATGCGGCGCGTGGAGGCTCAATGGCGCTCATGACTCTGTGGTGGGACACGCTCAAAGGCATGGTGACGACCGCGCCGGGGGTGCATCTGGATCTGCTGCGCGGCGACGTCAGGTACGCGCTCCGCAACCTCCGCAGGAATCCCGGATTCACCACCGTCGCCGCCATGGCGCTCGCCGTCGGCATCGGCGCGAACGCCGCGGTCTTCAGCATCGTCAACGGCGTCCTGATTACAGGGCTGCCGTACAAGGATCCGGCGAAGCTTGTCGTGATCTTCGAACGCGTCCCGGGCGCGCCAGTGGACAAGTTCGACTTCTCCGCGCCCGACTTCGAGATCATGCGCGAGGCCGCTCGGTCGTATTCGGGCACGGCGGCGTTCCGCAACGCGACCTACGAGCTGTCCGGCGTCGCGTCGCCCGAGCGGCTCGAGGCCGCGCGCGTGTCGCCCGAGCTCTTCACGGTGCTCGGCGTGTCGCCGCTCATCGGTCGCGCCCTTTCAACAGATGACGATCGCGAGAACGCCAAGGTGGTGGTTCTGACTTACGGCTTGTGGACGCGCGCGTTCGGCCGCGACCCGTCGATCATCGGACGCGCGATTACGCTCGACCGCCTGCCGTACACCGTCGTCGGCGTGATGCCGGATCGCTTTGAATTCCCGCCGCGCGGATCGGCGAACAACGGCAAGCCCGCGGCGTTGTTCGTGCCGATCGCCTTCTCGCCGGGCGAACGCCGCGCCTTCGGCAGCATGTACAACAACACCGTCGTCGCGCGGCTCAATCCCGGCGTCTCGGTCGAGCAAGCGCGCGGCGAGCTGGCGTCGGTCGCGAGAACGATCGCGGAGCGGTACCCGCCGGTGCTGCAGCGGATGGCGAGCGAGCTGTCGCTGCCGATGTGGCCGTTTGCCGACGACGTCGTCGGCCGCAGCCGGCGGATGCTGCTCGTGCTGATGGGTGTCGTCGGCTTCGTGCTGCTGATTGGCTGCGCCGACGTCGCGAACCTGATGCTGACGCGATCGGGATCCCGCCAGCGCGAGCTGGCCATTCGATCGGCGCTTGGCGCCAGTCCGGCGCGCGTCGTCCGCCAGCTTCTGACGGAGGGCTTCGTCCTCGCGCTGCTCGGCGGCGCGCTCGGCCTGTTGCTCGCGTACTGGGCCATGCGCGTGCTGCTCGCGTTTGCCGGCGAAACGCTGCCGCGCGCCGAGTCGATTGGGTTCGACGAGCGCGTCGCCCTGTTCACCGCCGTACTGGCGCTCATCACGCCGCTGCTGTTCGGCGTCGTGCCCGCGTTGCGGGCGGCGATGGGATCCACGTTCAATGCGCTCAAAGAAGGCGGACGCAGCGCGACGCCTGGCCAGGCGCGGCATCGCCTGCTCGGGTCGCTCGTCGTCGCCCAGTTCGCGCTGGCGCTGATGCTGTCGGTCGGCGCCGGGCTGCTCGTCCGCAGCTTCGTGCGTCTGCTCGCGACCGATCCAGGCTTCCGCGTCGAACATGTCATCAGCACGAAGACCACGCTGCCGGCGGGACGGTACGCGACGGGTCAGCAGGTGAAAGCGTTCTTTCAGCAGGCGATCGACGCCGCGCGCACGATCCCCGGCGTCACCGCCGCCGGCGCCGGAAACGATCTGCCCCTGAACGTGCTGGAGCGACGGACGTTCACGCCCGACCCGAGCGCGCAGCGGCTCGACGTCCTCAACCGCGTCATCGCGAACACGTGGACCGTCGGCGGGTATTTCGAGGCGCTCGGCATTCCGCTCGTGCGCGGCCGCTTTTTCACCGACGGCGACGGCCGCGGCGCCGAGCGCGTGATCATCATCAACGAGCTGCTCGCTCGCGCGTTGTGGGGGGACGAAGACCCGGTCGGCCGGCAGATCAAGTGGGGCGGCGAACAGTCGCCGGCGCCGTGGATGACTGTGGTCGGCGTCGTCGGCAACGTGAAACAGGCGACGCTCGACCAGCCGACGATCGGCCAGACGTACGAACCGCTCTATCAGGTCAGCGATGCGATCGTCGGCAACACGATCATCGACCTGTTTCGCAGCGTGAACCTCGTCGTCCGCTCGGCTGGCGAGCCTGAGGCGCTCATCGGCCGCGTGCGTGCGGAAATCCAGCGACTCGATCCGGCGTTACCGATTACCAGGGCCCGGGCGTTGACCGATCTCGTCGCGGAGTCGGTGAAACCGCAGCGCTTCAGTATGACGGTCGTCGGCGTGTTCGCGCTCGTCGCGCTCGGGCTCGCCGGCATCGGCATCTACGGGGTCCTCGCCAACGCCGTCAGTCAGCAGACGCACGAGATCGGCGTGCGCATGGCGCTCGGCGCGCCGGCGTCCACCGTCATCTGGACCGTTCTCCGCCGTGCTCTTCTTTTAATGATGATCGGCGTCGGCCTCGGAATCGGCGGTGCGCTCGCGCTCACGCGCGTCATGGCGGGACTGCTCTACGAGGTCCGTCCCACCGATGCGATCACCTTCGCCAGCGCATCCCTATTGCTGGCGATGTTGGCCGTCATCGCCAGCCTCATTCCCGCGTGGCGTGCCACGCGCGTCGATCCGCTCATCGCGCTGCGCGCTGAATAAGCGACAGCTCGCCGCACGCTAGAGCGACAGATCGCAGCACCCTACGGCGACCGCTCCAAGCACCTTGCAGCGAAGTCTCCAAGCACCCTGCAGCGAAGTCTCCAAGCACCTTAGTTGGCGAAGCCTCTCCTACGCGACGGCGTGTTCTTCTGATCAATTCTTCATCGGCTCAGCCGCCAGATTGTAATCAGCCGACGCTTTCGTAAGCGGCGCGACCTCCGCCGTTTACGGAAGTGTGGGTTTTCCAAAGGTTTTCGTCAGTCCTCACCCCGCAACTCCGGCATCAACGTTGCCCTCGCGGGCTTCGGCCTTCACGCGCCCACATGTCTCGCGTGCTCAACATTTAAGGAGTCGTTACGTGATCTCTGCCATGCTCTCCCGCTTCTCGCACGATCTTGCGATCGACCTCGGCACGGCCAATACCTGCATCTTCGCGCGCGGCAGGGGCATCGTGGTCAGCGAGCCGTCGATCGTCGCGCTGAACAAAGTGAACGGCCGGATCGAAGCGGTCGGCACCGAGGCCAAGGAGATGCTTGGCCGTACGCCGAGCAACATCACGGCCATCAAGCCGATGAAGGACGGCGTGATCGCCGACTTCGAGGCCGCGGAGCGCATGCTGACGCACTTCATCCGCAAGGCGCACAAGCGCAGCGGCTGGCTGCGGCCGCGCGTCGTCATCGGCGTCCCGTCGGAAATCACACAGGTCGAGCGCCGCGCCGTCAAGGACAGCGCCATGCGCGCCAAGGCCAGCGAAGTGTACCTGATCGAAGAAGCGATGGCAGCGGCGATTGGAGCGGGCATGCCCATCACCGAAGCCTCGGGCAACATGGTGGTCGACATCGGCGGCGGCACGACCGACATCGCGGTCATCTCGCTCGCGGGCGTGGTGTACGGCAAGTCGGTCCGCGTCGCGGGCAACGAGCTGGACGACGCGATCATCGCGCATGCGCGGAAGGCCCATAACCTCCTCGTCGGCGAGCGCACGGCCGAGCAGATCAAGATCGAGATCGGCTCCGCCTTCCCGCTCGAGACGCCTATCACGATGGAAGTCAAGGGACGCCACCTCACCGAAGGCCGACCGAAGACCGTGACGATGGACGATACCGAGATTCGCAAGGCGCTCACCGAACCGGTGCGCGCGATCGTCCAAGCGGTGCACGACGCGCTCGAGCGCATTCCGCCAGAGCTGTCGGCCGACATCTTCGATCGCGGGATCATCCTCACCGGCGGCGGGTCGATGCTGAAGAGTCTCGACAAGCGGCTGCGCGAAGAGACCGGTCTGCCGGTGCAGCTCGCGGAAGATCCGCTGTCGTCGGTCGTCCTCGGCGCGGGCAAGATGCTGTCGGACTTCAATCTGCTCCGCCGCATCTCGCTCGACTAGCGACACGCACGGTTTTTCACGAAGTCACGAAACGCACGAAGAGCACGAAGATCCCAAAAGGGTCTTCGTGCTCTTTGTGTTTCAGAAGTCTTTTTGTTCGGTATACACGGCAGCGACTGCCACGAGCGTGGCCGAGATCGCGGCGACCAGCAGCACGAGCGTCAGCGGAAACGGTCCAACCAGCAGGTGTGTCCGTGGATCGAGGTACCACATGCGGAATCCGCTCATGACCTCTTGCACCGTGAACAGATACCGATTGGTGTCGGGGTGCGAGAACCGAATGAACTGCGTCGTGAGCGTGTGACCGAAGAGGACAATCCACGAGACGACGAACGCGGTGTACTCTCCCCCGAAGATCGACGACGAGAGGAACGCGACCGCGAACGTCGCCGACCCACCCGCGATCCACAGCAGGGAGAACCGCAGCGCCTGGGATAACGGATAAGTCTCGCCCACCATTGGCGACAGCGCCACGATCACGATCGACGGGAGCAAGGCAAGCGCCGCGAGCTCGAGGAGACCGACCGTCGCGCGCACGAGGACGAGCCGGCGGCGACGGACCGGCAGCGTGAGCGTGAACCCCGCGGTCCCGAGCTCGATCTCGCGCAGCAGTCCGCCGAGGCCGAGCACGAACGAGAACATCATGAACAGGTTTCTGCCGAATCCTTGATGAATGCGGTAGATGTACCACGCGTAGGTGTCGAGCGGCGCCGTGCGCGTCGCGAGAAACGATCGAACCGGATCGCGAAAGACGATGGCCGCGACGCAGACGATGCCCATCACCGCCGCGGCGAGGACGAATCGCGTGCGGCTCTCGATCCACGCCTTCGACCACAACATCATCAGAAATCC
>MNEX01000006.1 GCA_001917905.1 Acidobacteria bacterium 13_1_40CM_65_14 | reverse complement strand
GTTTGCTGCGGCAGTCTCGCTGGTCGCGGCGCTGGCGTCCGGGCTCGCCCCCGCGCTTCACGCGTCGAAGGCCAATGTCCTCCCGGGGCTCAGAAACGACGCCGGCCTTGTCGGCCGCCTGCGCCTTCGTCACGTATTCGTCATCAGCCAGGTTGCGTTGAGCATCGTGCTCATCGTCGGCAGTGGCTTGTTCATGCGGGCGCTGCAGCGGGCCGCTTCGATCGATCCGGGGTTCGATTCCCACGACGTCGAGCTCGCATCAGTGGATTTGGCGCAGGCGGGATATACAACAACGACGGGACCGCGCTTCGCGCGAGCACTGATCGATCGCGTCCGCGCGCTCCCAGGCGTGCAAAGCGCGACGATCGCAAATACGCTGCCTGGCGGATTCGAGGTCAGACGTGAATCGTTGGGCGTTCCAGGCGTCCGCCCCCCGGACGGCGGCTTTTTCATCGTGGATTGGAACGTTGTGGCGCCCGGCTACTTCGCGACGCTTCGGACTCCACTCGCCGCGGGACGCGACTTCACCATCGCGGACCGAGACGGAACACAACTCGTCGCCATTGTCAGTGAGTCGGCTGCGCACCACTTCTGGCCGGGCCAGGACGCGGTTGGCAAGTACCTCTTACAGCCAACCTGGGGCCCACACGGACCGACAGATCCGACGCGGCCTCTTCTCGTCATCGGAGTCGCGCGCGATGTGCAGTTCAGCAGCCTTGTCGACGGCCTCGCTCGCACGGCCGTGTACGTGCCGTTAGATCAGCAGTACGTGTCGAGCCTCACGATTGTCGCGCGCACAACCAGCGGACAGCGCATCACTGACGAGCTCCGAGCGCTGCTGGCATCGATGAGTCCGAACGTACCGATCATGACCGCACAGACACTCCAAGACTCCATCGCGCTCGGCCTAACGCCTCAGCGCGTCGTCGCTTCGGTGTCGGGCGGTCTCGGCATCGTCGGATTAATACTCGCGGGAATCGGGATCTACGGCGTGACGGCGTACGCGGTCACGCGTCGGACACGTGAGATCGGCATCCGGATCGCGTTGGGTGCACGACGGGCCGATATCATCAGGATGGTCATGCGAGAAGGGTTGTCGCTCACTCTCATCGGTTCGGCTGTGGGATTGATGCTCGCGGCCGCCGTCAGCCGTGTGGTCGCGGCCTTCCTCTTCGGTATCTCGCCAATCGATCCAGTCACCTTCACGGCGACGACCGCGCTGTTCGCCGCGATCGGACTGGCGGCATGCTACGTGCCCGTGCGCCGCGCAACGCACATCGATCCGACAGAGGCGCTTAGATACGAATGAATCTCACCACGAGCGTCGCTCGTGATCGCCGCTAATGGTGGGCGCAGCTGGTGGGCGCACCTCGAGTTCACCCGCATAAACATTGCGCCAACTATCCTCCGCAAAAAGATCGAGGATTTGCGAGAGGCGCGTGCCTCGATGTCGATTGCGAGTGGAACATTCCAGAGTGCTGCGAGCAGGAAGATATCGGAGCCTTGGTGTTTGACGAGTCTCATATACTAGTTTACTCTAGGCCTTGATGAACTCAGGGTCAGCCGAGAATCGCGATCTCTTCCCCGGTGCTCTCGAGATGATGATTCTCCAGATCCTCCGGCGCCAGCCGTCGCACGGGTATGCGCTCGTGCAACACATCAGACGGACGTCGAAGGACCTGCTGCAGGTCGAGGAAGGCTCCCTATATCCGGCACTCCAGCGAATGCTCAAGGCGGGTCTCGTGAAGACGCGTTGGGAGGTCTCTCCAACGGGCCGTCGCGTACGGACGTATGAGATTACGACTCGAGGCGCGAAGCACCTGGATCGCGAGCTGTCGAATTTCGAGCGGATGCTCGAGGGCATCAACCTGGTGCTGGCACCGATGAAGCCATGACCTGGATCCAGCGATTGTTCTCGCGCAGGCGAATCGAAGCGGATCTGTCCGAGGAGATCCGCGGCCATCTGGACGAACGGATCGAGGAGCTCGTCTCACGCGGCGGCGTCCCTCGCGAGGACGCCGTCCATCAGGCGCGCCGTGAATTCGGGAACGTGACGTTGATCGAAGAGCAGGCGAGAGAGGTCTGGCGGTGGCGCTGGATTGAAGATCTGTTCTCGGACGTGCGTTTCTCGCTTCGACAGCTTCGAAGGTCGCCGGCGTTCGCAGTGGCGGGTGCGCTGACGCTGGCCCTTGGGATTGGTGCGAACACGGCGGTGTTCAGCGTGGTGAACCCCGCCGGCCCTTACGCCGTCTCGTATCCGAACTTCTTCGACTTACGAAACGAGAATGCCGTCTTCGATCACCTCGTGTCGTACCGCTCCGCGCCGATGTCTCTCACCGGGTCCGGAGAGGCCGTTCAGCTGCGCGGCGAGATCGTGTCGTGGGAACTCTTTCCGCTTCTCAAGATTCAGCTGCCTCTCGGGCGCGGCTTTCAGCCGGACGACGAAGATCCCGGCGCGCGGACGGTCATTGTCAGTCATTCGCTCTGGAAAACAACGCTCGGGGGAGATGTTGGAATCATCGGCCGGACCATCAATCTCGATCGCGAGCCGTACCTCGTCGTTGGCGTGGCCCCAGCAGGATTCAATTTCCCCGTGGGCGGTGAACAGGTTCAGGTCTGGACGACGCTGGCCATCGACGCACGGTCCGCTACCGTGCAGCCGGTCACCCAACAACGTGGCGCACGCATGTTGAGCGTGATGGGTCGGCTGCGAGACGGCGTGTCAATCCAGCAAGCCGGGGCACAGATGAACCGCATCGCGGGGTCGCTCGCGGAACGGTACCCCAACGAAAATCGGCGGTATCCGGGTACGTTTCTACAGTCCGCGCTGGGCGACGTGGTGGGCCTCGCGCGAGGTCCGCTGCTGTTCCTGCTCGGTGCTGTGGGCCTTGTGCTCCTGCTGACGTGCGCTAATCTGGCAAACCTCCTGTTGAGCCGCACCGCGGAACGTGAACGGGAGTTCGCGCTCCGCCTGGCCATCGGTGCCGCGCGCTCTCGGATCGTCCGACAGGTCATGACGGAAGCCTTGACGCTGGCGTTCCTGGGCGGCATCGCTGGCGTGGCGCTGGCGGCGTTGCTCATCGACTTGGCTATTCCGCTGATTGGGACGACCATTCCTCGAATCGCGCAGACGAGCGTCGACGGACGCGTGCTCGGATTTGCGCTGACGCTGACGCTGGTGACGTCTGTGCTCTTCAGTGTCGCGCCTGCGGCGCGACTTCTTCATGACCGGCTCAACGATCCGCTGAAGGAAGGCGCTTACGGGAACGGCCACGGCCACGGTCGCTTTGGAAGCGCGCTCGTCGTCGCGCAGATTGCCCTCGGCTTGATGCTGCTCAGCGGTGCGAGTCTCCTCATGGCAGCGTTCGTCCACGTGACGCGCCGCGATCCGGGATTCCAGCCCGAACGATTGCTGACGTTCAGCCTCGGCGTGCCGGATTCGCAGTACCCGAGAGCTCGCCAACTCGAGTTCTACAATCAGTTGCTCGAACGTCTTGCCCGCGTTCCGAGCGCCCGCGCCGCTCTGGCGATGCCGCTGCCGCTCACCGGAAGTAGCATGACAGTGGGATTCGACATCGCCGAGCGGCCGGCGCCACCGTCCGCGCGCCCGAGTTCCGACATCGCAATCGTCAGTCCCGGATTCTTTCAGACCGCCGGCATTCCATTGCTGGAGGGCCGTGGATTCACGGATCAGGACGACTCCGGCCATCCGCCCGTACTGATCGTCAATCGCGCCTTTTCAGACAAATTCTTTCCCGGGGCGACCGCCGTCGGAAAGAGAATCCAATCCGGCGCCTTGTCGGACGCGCGTGGCCCACAGATGCGCGAGATCGTGGGTATTGTCGGGAATGCCAGACAGTCGCCCCTCGGGTCGCAATCTGAGCCCATCTACTACTTCCCGTACCGTCAGCTTCCGTGGTGCTGTCCATCCGTGATCGTGCGGACGGCGGGATCCCCAGCTTCGCTCGAGTCGTCCGTCCGATCGGTGGTCTTGTCGATCGACCGCCAACTGCCGCTCTTCGATGTCCGCACGGGGAATCAGATTCTGGCACTCGGGGTGACGCCGGTGACATTCCTAACAGTGCTGATGGTCAGTTTCGCGGCGATTGGCCTCCTGCTCACGTCGATCGGTTTGTACGGCGTCCTCAGCTATGCCGTCGTCAAGCGGACGCGCGAAATCGGTATTCGGATCGCGCTCGGCGCGAGCCGATCAGCTGTACTTTCCATGGTGCTCCGTCGGTCGGCGATGTTGGTCGCCGGCGGTTTGATCATTGGCGTCGTGGGGTCGATCGCCGCACGCCGATTCATCGGCGGAATGTTGTTCGGCCTCCATGGTGGAAGCCCGCTTCTGCTGTTGTGCGCGGTATCGGTGATGGTTGCCGCTGCGTGGCTGGCGACGTATTTGCCGGCGCACCGTGCCGCTTCAATTGATCCGATACTCGCCCTGCGAAGCGAGTAAGACGAACCTTCAATCCGTCAGCGGCCGACGCGGGCAGTTCGATCACGTCAAGCCGCCGTCCTGCATCTGAAGATCGCCATCGGGCCATCCGATATGCGTGGTGCACGGCGCGGCCACCCAGGTCGCATAGCACACAGCGCCAGATTTCCTGACAGACGTGACGCTACTTGACAGACGCCGGAAATATGCGCGAGTCATCGCCGCGCGACGGAGTGCGAGTTGGTACGCGCTTGGCGCAACCGACCGCAGGTCCATCGTCATCTGAAGCGTTGTGACAAAATTCTTGATCTCGCCTGGCGTGCTGCTGACGTTTGTGGCCGAAGCGTGGAAATTGAGAAATTGCACATCGTAGGGACTCGCGTCAGACCCGGCGGGTCGCAGGATCGTCACATTCAGATTGCCTTACCTCGGCGGCATAGGCTCGGCATGTCGCGCGTGATCACCGACCGCGAAGGGCCTCTCTATCTGGCCCCAGTGGTGGGCGCACCTGGTGGGCGCACTTCGAGTTCACCCGCATAAACACGACGCCAACTATCCTCCCCAAAAAGATCGAGGATTTGCGCGAGGCGGATCCGATATTGCTGCGCCGTGGCGTTTTCCGTGAGTAATCGATTCTAGCGCGTCGGCTCGTGGATCACCGTTCAACCGGACACGCGTTGAAGGAAGGCTGATCACTCGGATCGGAGTGCGATGATTGGATCAATCTTGGTCGCATGGCGGGCCGGAAGAAATGCCGCGATGAGGGAGACGGCCACGAACAATCCGGTTGCCGCAGCAAATGTCGCCGGGTCGAATGGGCGGGTATCAAAAAGCATCGCCGACAGGACGTGCGCCGTCGCGATCGTCACCGCCAATCCAACGACCGCGCCTGCAGCGACGGGCGCGATGGAGCGCTGAAGCATGTGTCGGACCACGCGCCGCTGTGTCGCGCCGAGCGCCAACCGAACGCCGATTTCAAATCGTCGTTGAGCGACGGCTTGGGCGACGATGGCGTAAATCCCACTCAGCGCGAGCAGCAGGCCAAGCCCTGCACACATTGCGAGAAGCAGTGTCGCGAACCATCGAGAGACGAGCGAATCAGAGATCAGCTCGTCCATCGTGCGTATGTCGGTGACGAAGGCCTCTCGATCGACGCGCGCAATGCGGGCGCGAATGTCGGCGACCATGCCCTGCGGGTTCGTCGTCTTGACCAGCAACGTAATCGCAGACTGTGGGAAGAGTCCCTCGGGCAGATAGATTTCGAGGTCGGGTGGGACGTCCAGTCCCGCGTATCGTACGTCTCCGACGACGCCTGCGACACTGACCCACTCGCCCGGGCCCGCATGCAGACGTCTACCTATGGCTGATGCGGCTGGCCAGTAACGCGCAGCCAACGCGTGATTCACGATCACGAACTTCGGGTGACCGCGCTCGCCGATCCCGTCACGCTGGTCAAACATGCGCCCTTCGAGCAGCGGAATCTGCATGACATCGAAGTAATCGGGACTGATGACGCGCTGCCGGGCGACCGGCAGATCGCCAGCGTCGGGCGGCGCCATCCCTTCAACGGTAAAGGTGGTCCAAAAGCCTCCAGGCCGCATCGGAACGCCTTGGATGACGGCGGCGGCGCTCACCGCGGGATTCGTCTTGACGGCGTTCACGACATCTCGCGAGAACACCACGTTGTGCTGCCAGTCGAACTTGTTGTTTGGTAGCGAAATGGTCATCGTGAGAATGTTGCGCGGGTTAAAACCCGGCTCGACGGCCAATAAGTGAGCCGCGCTCTTGAACAAGAGCCCGGTGCTGACCAGCAGCACAATCGTCAGCGCCACTTGCGATGCGACGAGCAGGTCGATCGCGCGATTGTGCCGACGCGCTGCATTGTGTCCCCGCATCTTGAGCGTCGACGAAGTGCGTGCGCTCGAGATCCACGCAGGCATGAGGCCCGTCAGGCAGGCGGTCGCGATGGCGATCGCGATCGCGAATGCGAGGACGAACCCGTTCACGCCCGCCCGATGTATCAGCGGCACATCGGAGGGGAACCAAGGCGCCAGCAGGCGAAGTCCCGACGACGCAATGCCGATGCCGACCACAGCGGCTGCGAGCGAGATGAGCAGAGATTCGATCAAGAACTGTCTTGCGATTCGGAAGCGGCTCGCCCCGAGGGCGGACCGAACCGCGACGTCGTGCTGCCGCGCGAGGCCGCCGGCGACGAGCAGCGTCGATACATTGCCGCACGCGATCACGAACACCAGGACAGTGGCGAGCAACAGCAACAGGACCACGCGTCTCGTCGTCCCAAGGATCTGGGTCCGCAACGGAACGACTTGCACGGTCCAGTTCCGATTCGTGGAAGGGAACGCATCTGCGAGCACGTGCGAGACGAGGGTCATTTCGGCTTGCGCGTGTTCAAGCGTCACACCCGGGCGCAGCTTCGCGACGACGTCGAGCGTACGATCGTCACGTCGGGTGTTTTCACCAAGAAACAACGGCAGCCAAAAATCGACCTGATCGTCGACTCCGCCCAGAGCCATGCCAGTCACGGCGCCACGGTTGAAGTCGGCTGTGAGCGGCGGGAAATGGACATCCACCGGCACCACGCCCAGCACTGCGTGCGGCGTCGCGCCGACGCGGCTCAGGTTGATCATGTTGACGTTGAGCATTGAGCCAATGAGCGCCCGATCGGCGGCGAAGCGACGTTCCCAGATGCCGCGGCTGAGGACGATCGTGTTCGTGCTCCGATCGCGCGGCGTGAATGTGCGGCCGTTCACACGTGTGATGCCGAATACAGTGAAGAACTCCGGCGTGACCCACAAGCCATGCAGCCGCTCGCTGGAGACGCCGCCGGTGAAATCGACGGTTCTCCATCGATAGCCCGTGATGGCCTCGAAGGATGTCGTACGCGCTTGCCAATCAGCCACGTCCAGCGGCGACGCGAGTCCTGTGTCTGGCGTGGGTGACACGTGGCTCGATCGAAGGGTGACCAAGCGATCCGGATCCGGATACGGTAGCGGGCGCAGCAGTAACGCGTCAGAGACGCTGACGATCGCCGTCGTCGCGCCGATGCCGAGCGCGAGCGTCAGCACGGCGACCAGCGTGAAGCCACGCGAGTTTCGTAGGCTACGTGCCGCGTATCGCAGATCGCTCCGGATCGCGTCCATACTTCCTCCGCCTCGAAAGTCTACACCTCACCCGACGGAGTAACGAGTAGTGGCAAAAGGGTCGACCGACGGACGACGGCGGCGGTAGTGGTGGGCGCACCTGGTGGGCGCACTTCGAGTTGACCCGCATAAACATTACGCCAACTATCCTCCGCAAAAAGATGGAGGATTGGTTGCGCCGAGCGAGTTGCCGGCAACAATCGAGATTCGGCGTTTGCAGATGATCACGGCCCTGTATAGACCGATCACCAGTCAGATTGCGGCGACGAAAGCCTCGATGACCGGATGCAACGGCTGTCCGGCGATAGAGCCGATCTGAGGTTGGAACAGTGTGGCAAGGAAGAATGGATGATTCCGTAACTCGACCGCCTCGACACCGGCGTCGTCAGCACGGGCGGCGATCACAAGGCCGCGCTCGGCGAGTCGATCGGCGTAAGCGGGCGCGAGCCCGTAGTTGCACCAATGAAAGCCGACAAATGGCGCACTGCCGCAGAGATCGTGCATTCGTGTCCCGGGAATCGCCGTGACGTTTCGCTCTTGACCGATAAGGCTGCAGGCCAGCCGGCCGACGACCAGATTGCTCCCGTCGGGCGTCGTCTCGGCGTGGCCGGCATCCGCGATCCCAGCGACGTTTCGCGCGAACTCCACGACCGCGTACTGGAAACTGGCGCAGGTGCCTAAGAATGCCTGGCCTGACGTTCTGGCCGATTTGATCGCTGAGTACACGGCGGCGTCGTTCCGGTAGGGGCTGCCTGATACTGCCCACACAGCATCCGCTTGCGAGGTCCGCATCGCATCAGGTGTGTCGGTCCCAACCCATCGAGCCGTCACGCCGTTGGGCAGCAGCTTGATGGCTGCATCGAGCTCACGGTGGGTCACGGAGCCGGCGTTGCGATCACCGAGTACGAAGATGTTCTTCATCACGTCCCTGAATGAACGCCGCGACGCACTCACGGAATGGGTTCGCCGCCTCTATGAATGGAAAGTGGCCGACGCCCTCTAGCGTACACAGCGTGGGCTGTGGGAGATGCGCCGCAAGCCACTCCATATGTACCCGATAAGGATCACTCTGCCCGACGATGAGCAACGTGGGGACGTCGAGTCGGGCAACGTGTTCGCGCAGATCATAATCGGGCAGCTCGCGAGCGAAGGCCGCAGTGTACGCGTCTGCGGAGAACTGCAGCGACTCGAATAGCGGCCAATGTTTGTCATCACCGACGAAGAACCGAGGCCAAACGCGGCGAAAGTGTTCGCAAAGATCAGCGTCCGTGACAACAGCCGCTGCCTGGGTGGAAACCGGACCAGCGGAGGTCGACACGAGGATCAAATGGGTCAGCGACTCGGGCCAGCGCTTCGCGTACTCGAGGGCCAAGAAGCCGCCGTACGAGTGACCGAACAACGCAAATTTCCGCAGTCCTAAGTTTTCGGCAAGATCGTGGACGTCGGCGGCCCACACGCTGTGCGAGTAGTCACTCTGACTGGTGCGCTCCGACTCACCGTGTCCTCGTTGATCAGGAATGATCAGGCGAATGCCCAGCTGTGCGAGATCTAGAATGCCAGGAACATG
>MNEX01000053.1 GCA_001917905.1 Acidobacteria bacterium 13_1_40CM_65_14 | reverse complement strand
CGTGTTCTCCGGATCGAGGAGGCCGAGCGTCGGCTTCAGCCGGCGGCTCGCGATGCCGGTCTTCGCATGCAGCCGCGTGTAGTCGAAGATGCTGACGCCGGTCGTCTCGCTGCCGGTACCGGCGGTGGTGGGAATCGCGATGAGCGGCTTCAACGGCCCCGGCACGGGCAGACCTTTTCCGATCGGCGCATTCACGTAGTCGAGAAAATCTTCCGGCGGATACGTCGTGTAGAGATTCACCGCCTTCGCGGTGTCCATCGTCGATCCGCCGCCGACGGCGACCAAGCCGTCGTGATCGGTGTGACGCGCGAAGGTGATCGCGTCGAGGAATGACTCGTCGCTCGGCTCGACGCGGATGCGATCGTAGACGACCGCCTTGACGCCGTTCTGCTCCAGGGATTCGAGGACCGTCTGCACTGGTTTCATCAGCCGCAGCTTCGGGTCGGCGAAGACCAGCGCCGTGCGGACGCCAAGATCCTTCAGGTCCGATCCAACCTCGCGCGTGACGCCGGCGCCAAACCGGATGTTCGAGACGGCCATCTCGAAGGCTGTTTCTCTCTGCATGGCTCGCCATTATGCACGAGCGACGGGCCCGACGTTGTTAACATAGCTAAACTAAACGCAACCACGAAGGCACGAAGGCACGAAGAGAATGCTTTTCTGGTACCAGAGGTTCTTCGTGTCTTCGCGTCTTCGTGGTTGCATTTTTCACCGAGAAGTCGACTCATGTCCCATCGGGTTTCCAGTTTGCGTGCCCGTCCGGTTCAGGTGTATACGTTCGCCTCATGAAAACCACGTGGCGGTTGACGTTGCTTTCGCTGTCCGCCTTGGCGGGATCGGCGGCCGCTGCGCCGTGCACGACCGCCAAGTCGGAATGCACCGAATGGATTGTGCTGAACGGCGGACCGACGCGGTCGCTGATTTACCGTACGTACGCACTCGATCAGAAGAACGATCGGATCACGCGCGCGATGATCATGGTTCATGGCGCCGGCCGCGACGCCGACAACTACTTCCGCACGGCGCTTGCCGCCGCGTTTCTCGCCGGCGCGCTCGACGACACGATGGTTATTTCGCCGCGGTTCGCGTCCAACGGCGCGGGGTGTCAGGACATGCTTGCGCCCAACGAGATCAGCTGGCCGTGCAGCGGCGACAGCTGGCGATCGGGCGGCGCGGCTGGGGAAAATGTCAAGGAGGGCAAGCTCACGTCCTACGACTTCATGGACGAAATTCTGCGGAAGGTGGCGAATAAGTCCATCTTCCCGAATCTGAAGACGATCGTGCTCTCCGGACACTCCGCCGGCGGACAGTTCGCGAACCGCTACGAGATGGCGAACCAGGTCCACGAGACGCTCGGCGTCCCGATCACCTACATCGTCGCCAACCCGTCGAGTTACGCGTATCTGGACGCGACGCGGCCGGCAAGCGGCGCAGGCGGCGCGATGGAATTTCGCACCTTCGGCGACGGCCGCAACTGCACGACGTACGACAAGTGGCCGTACGGGTTGCAGGGCCGCACCGGCTACACGTCACGCATCAGCGACGATCAGTTGAAGAAGCAGCTCGTGGCGCGGCCCGCGACTTACCTGGTCGGGGAGTACGACACGCTGCCGCTGGCCGGATTCGACGCATCGTGCCCGGCGATGGCGCAGGGCGCCAATCGGCTCGCGCGCGGCCAGGCGTTCGGGAAATACGTCGCCGAGAAGTACGGGGCCGCCCACAAAACGACGGTCGTGCCGCTGTGCGGCCACAACGCGCGCTGCATGTTCACCGCAGATTCCGTACTGGCTCTGCTGTTCCCGAAGCAGTAAGATTCACAACCTTGCACGGGCCCGCGCACTCTCTGCGGAGGCCGTGCAAGAGCGGGCCGTTCGCGGCCGATACGTAAGACTGCAGTGAACCAGCTCTCATCCCGCGGCGAGCTCTTCCAGGCGGTGCCGCCCTCCGGTCGTTCGTGGCCCGCAGTCGTGACCAGCGCCGTCGTGCACATGGCGATCGTCCTCCCGGTGCTGTACTTCGTCCGCGACAGCGTGGCCACCGTCCTGCCGCATGCCTCGCACGTACTGGCCTTCGTCAGCACAGTGCCGGCGCCGGATCCAGTGCTCGTCCTCCCGTTGTCCGCGCCGCGCAAAGAACAACCACGAGTCGCCGACCCGATCGCCGCGTTCACGGAGCCTGCGCCCGAACCGGTCGTCGCGCGCGTCGAGCCGAAGCCGGTGGTTCCCGAGCCGCGTCGAGAGGTACCGGCGAAAGTCGACCCGCCCAAGGCGACGCCGCCCCCGCCGCCCGCGGTGACCGTGGGCACGTTCGCGGCGAGCGTACCAAGCGCGCGCACGACCGATCCAGTGCGCACGGTTCAGAGCGCCGGCTTCGATGCGCCCGCCGCGCGAGCGCCGGAGTTGAAATCGGCGCCAGCCGCGACAGGTGCGTTCGATGCGTCGCCGGCGAACGCCAACACGCGACCCGGATCCGATCGCGCGGCCGTGGTCGCCGACGCGGGGTTCGGCGCGATGAACACCGTGGCGCCGGCCGCTCGTGAGAATCGGGCGATTGCGGACCCTGGCTTTGGCAGTCAGCCGGCCGCCGCGACGCGCAGTGCCGCGCCGCAGGCGGTGCGCACCTCAGGATTCGACGCGCCGCCGCCGGCCGCTGCCGTGGCGCAGCCGGCGCGGGCAACGCGCATCGACGTGCCTGTCGAGATTCTCTCCAAGCCGACGCCCGCGTACACCGAAGAAGCGCGCGCGTTGAAGCTCGAAGGCGAAGTCGTTCTCGAGGTGGAATTCTGCGCGAGGGGCGAGATCAAGGTGCTGCGCCTCGTCAGGGGTTTAGGCCACGGTCTCGACGAATCGGCGACCCGGGCCGCGCAGGCCATTCGCTTCAAGCCGGCGCAGACGAGCGGCCGTCCGGTCGACTTCCGAAGCACCGTTCATATCGTGTTCCGTCTGGCATAGAAGGTAGCGCAGGCCTTCAGGCCTGCCCGGAGTGGTCGTCATGTCTTATCTGATTCGAATCGTGGTCGTGGCGATGGTGTTGTTCGCCGCAGTTCCGGCGCCCCAGGCGCAGCAACCGCCGGCCGACACCGGCATGACGATGACGCTCGACGAATTCGTCAATCGCATTACAAGGTCCGAATCGGCGCTCATCGCGCGGATGCGCGCGTACCATCCGCTCGTCGAGGTGTACGTCCAGAACCTCGCACCCGATCCGCGGACGGGGACCGTGCCGACCAAGGACGAGTACTTTCTCGGGCAGTTCGACGGCCAGGATGGACCCAAACTCACGCCGCTCAGCCCGAATAAAGGATCGTTCAGCCAGGGCGCCCTGTTGACGCGGCCGTTCAGCACACAATATCTGCCCGACGGGTTCGCGGCGACGGCAGTGCCCGACTGGCGCGTACTCGATCGCCAGCGCTACGAGTTCATCTTCGTGCGGCGCGAGTTCGTCGGCGAGGCACGGTGCCTCGTGTTCGACGTCCGGCCGAGAGGCGACAGCTCCGACGGGTTCACCGGACGCATCTGGGTCGAGGATCGCGAGTTCAACATCGTCCGCTTCAACGGCATCAGCCGGAACGTCGATCACACGCTCTCGAGTTTCTTCCGCAAGAAGCTGACGTTCCACGTCGACAGCTGGCGCGTGAACGTGCTGCCCGGTTTGTGGCTGCCCGCGTACGTGTACTGCGAGGAAGCGGATCTCAGCGACAAGCCCGCGTTCGCACGGATGCCGCGGATCAAGAGCCAGGTCCGGTTGTGGGGATACCGGCTGAAAGGGCGGACCTCGCAGCAGGAGCTGACGACGATCCGCATCGACGCGCCGTCGGTCCAGGACTCGACCGAAGAAGGCACGCGCCAGCTCTCGCCCGTGCTCAGTCAACGGCGTTGGGAGCAACAGGCCGAGGACAACGTGCTCGATCGGCTGACGCAGGCTGGGCTGCTGGCGCCGAGCGGCCGCGTCGATCAGGTGCTCGAGACGGTCATCAACAACCTGCAGGTCACCAACAACATCACGATCGAGACGCCCTTGAAGTGCCGGGTGCTGCTCACCTCGCCGCTCGAATCGTTCACCGTCGGCCACACGATCGTCCTGAGCCGGGGACTGATTGACGTGTTGCCCGACGAAGCGAGCCTCGCGATGGTGCTCGGTCACGAGCTGAGTCACGTCGTTCTCGGCCACATGTTGATCGACACGAAGTTCGCGTTCGCCGACCGGTTGATGGTGCCCGACAGCGACTTGATGAAGACGCTGCGCTTCCGCCACCCGAAGGAAGAGGAAGCGGCGGCTGACGTCAAGATGCTCGAGCTCCTGAGCAAGTCGCCCTACAAAGACAAGCTCAGTGACGCTGGCCTGTTCTTGAAAGCGATTGCGGCGAATGCGAAGGCGCTGACCAACCTGATTCAGCCGCACATGGGCGACTTCATCAGCGAAGGGGCGGCATCGCTCGCCGAGTTGATGCAGAAGGCGCCGCAGCTCGCGCCCGAAAAGCTCGATCAGATTGCGGCGCTGCCGCTCGGTGCCAGGCTGGCTGTGGATCCATGGAGCGATCGGTTGGACTTGATCCGCACACCCTCCGTCCCTCTGACCTCGGCACGCGAGAAAGTGCCGCTGGCGGTGACCCCGCTGATGCCGTACATCCGCTACGCGGAGGCTCCGGCGACGACGACTTCGTCGAAGCCGTAAAACGCAGGCCGAAGGGGATTACGCGCGCCGACCGCGGGTTCGTGCCGAATACAGAATGGTTCGTGGACATACGGTTTTGAACGACCCGAACCTCAACTACTCGACGAATGTGTGTGTGCAACAAAGGCAAGCCAGCGTATCTCGCGCGTGGCTCACGAATTGCTCGTCTCCGTTACACCCCAGTCTCAACCTTTCGATATGGAGACGACCTACGGTCCACGCGTCTGAAAACCCAACAGTACGAGCGAGTTATCGCCCGTTAGTGCTGGTCGTCGACGATGATCGAGATGCACGTGCCATCTATCGCGAGTACCTGCGCGCGATGGGATGCCGCGTCATCACGGCGCGCGACGGCGGCGCCGCGATCGATCAGGCGGTGCTTCGCCGGCCCGACGTCATCGTCATGGATCTCGCGATGCCGTACATGGATGGTTTGACTGCGACGCGGCATCTGCGACGCCAGGCGCCGACGCGCCGCGTGCCGATCATCGCGCTCACCGCCGTACCGACCTCGCGCGACAGCGCGCGGCAAGCGGGGTGCGACGCGTTCCTCGCGAAGCCCTGTCTACCGGAGCTGCTTTGGTGGGAAGTGCGTGTGCTTCTTTCTCACACGCCCTCGAGACGAGCGACTTCGGCGCACGAACCAGCCGGCGAGCCTCCCCGACCAGCACGTCCGCATCGCACGGCTCGATCAGAACCTGATTAGCGATCCCTTGTTGTCGCCGCCGCTCGACGCGTCGACCGTTCCGCCATGGAGCTCGGCGAGATGGCGCACGATGCCGAGGCCAAGGCCCAGACCGCACGGACGCGATGCCGACGGCGATGGCGACGCCGCCGATGACGAGCGCGAGCACCACGGAGCCGACGTGCTCAATCTCCCACACGAGCACGGCAGCCAGCACACCGATAGTGGCAAACGGTGTGACGATGAGGCGCCCGAGCTGCGGCCGTCCGTGACCGCCCATGCCTAAATCGCTGCAATCGTTCGGCCCTCTTGCCAGCTCGACCGCGCTGGTGAATTGGCGTACGTCTTGTAGAAACTGAACGCATGGCTGGGAACGTTATTCGTGTGGCCGCGCTGGGTGATCTGCATTGCACCAGGACCTCGCAGGGCGCATTTCAGCCGCTTTTTGCCAGACTCGCCGAGGCCGCGGACGTCGTGCTGATTGCGGGGGATCTCACCGACTACGGGCTGCCGGAGGAAGCGCGCGTCCTCGCGAAAGAACTGACCGGGATTCGCGTGCCGATCGCGGCCGTGCTCGGCAACCACGACATCGAATCGGGCAAGGCCGAGGAAGTCCGTCGAATTCTCACGGATGCCGGCGTGGTCATCCTTGACGGCGAAGTGTGTGAGATGCACGGGATCGGCATCGCTGGTGCCAAGGGTTTCGGCGGCGGCTTCGGCAAGCACGCGCTCGGTCCATGGGGCGAAACGATCATCAAGCAGTTCGTGCGCGAAGCGATCGACGAAGCGCTGAAGTTCGAGGCGGCGCTCGCACGGCTGCGGACCAGGCATCTCATCGCGCTGTTGCACTACGCGCCGGTGCAGCAGACCGTCGACGGCGAGCCGCTGGAGATTTACCCGTTCCTTGGATCGAGCCGGCTCGAAGAACCGATCAGCCGCTATCCGGTGTCGCTCGTCGTGCACGGGCACGCGCATCGCGGTCAGCTTCAGGGCGCGACCAGGACAGGCGTGCCGGTCTACAACGTCTCGTTGCCGCTGCTCACGCGGTCGTTCGCCGATCGGCCGCCGTTCCGCATCTTCGAAATGCCGGCCGGCACCGAGACGGCCTGCGAGACGGCCGCGATTCCATTTACCGCAAATCCCGCCCGAGGACGGCGCGCCACCGACGCCGTCGCGTCCTGAGGAGCGATGGAAACCTCCAACGCCAGAGCCATCAACGATCCCGCGGCGGAGTTCTACATCGACGCGCTGAGCAAGCTCCAGGAGACCGGCATTCCGTTTCTCGTCGGCGGTGCGTTCGCGTTCTCGCACCACTCGCGCGTGCCGCGCGATACCAAGGACATCGACGTGTTCGTCAAGCCGGACGACTGTCCGCGCGTACTCGAGGCGTTCGAGCGTCTCGAGTATCGAACGGAGATTCCGTTCCCGCACTGGCTGGGGAAGATCCGCTGCGGCGATCACTTCATGGACGTGATCTTCAGCTCCGGCAACGCCGTCGCGCGCGTCGACGATCTCTGGTTCGAGCACGCGCCGAAAGTCAACGTGCTCGGTCTGATCGTGCGGCTGACGCCGGTCGAAGAAATGATCTGGTCGAAGGCGTTCATCCAGGAGCGCGAGCGGTTCGACGGCGCCGACGTCCTGCACCTGCTGCGCGAGACCGGTCCGTCGCTCGACTGGCCGCGGCTGTTGATGCGGTTCGGCGATTACTGGCGCGTCCTGCTCAGCCACCTCATTCTGTATGGCTTCGTGTATCCCGACAAACGGCAGAACATCCCCAACTGGGTGAACGAGGAGCTGATGCGGCGGCTGAGCGTCAGCCGACCGAATCTGCAGAACGACATCTGCTACGGCACGCTCCTTTCACGCGAGCAGTATCTGCACGACGTCGAGCACTGGAAGTATCACGACGCGCGCGAGCAGCCGTACGGTCCGATGACGCGCGAGCAGCTCGAAGTCTGGACGTCGGCCATCAAAGACAAAGACTAATAGGGCGGGCCTTTCAGGCCCGCCTGGCGTCTAAAGGCGCATGAGGCTCACGCTTGCCGCCGTCGTTGTACTCGCCGTTTGTAACTCGTCCTCCGTCGCGTCCGGTCAAACACCGCAGACCACCCGACGTCTGGTCGGCCAGATGATCGGCGCACACTGGCAGCTCGATGCGAAGGGGAAGCTCACCGTCGAAACCGCGACGCTGACGTTCAAGGACAGCGACGGCCGGCCCGCGGTCACTGTTGACTTCGTCGCGCGCTACGCGACCGAACGTCCGAGGAACGCACCGACAGTCGTCGATATGATCGTGACCGAGCTCTCGTCAAAAGACGACACGCCGCAGATGACGATGCGCGTGGACGGCGAGCCGTTGCCGATAATCGGCCGGCTGCGCAGCCGCCGTTCGGTGGTGGCGACGATGCCGTTCGAGGATTTCGTCCGGTTGACGAATGCCGAGCGCATCGTGGAGCAGGCATTCGATACCGAGCTCGAGTTCGGGCGCGGCCAGATGGCGATGCTGCGTTCGACGGCCGCGAAGTGGTTGGGGCGCTGACGGTACTCGCGGCTGATGGAACCACTACCAGGCTTGGGCGCGGATGTGATTGAAATTCAAGGCGTCGATTCCTCGGTCACTCAGGTACCGCCAGAGATCAAAGTCAGTCGTGAGGACTGGAAATGGGCTGTCGGCCAGACGCGAAATCGTTGCGTCAGTCAAGCCCAATCTGAGAAAGACTCGATCCGCGGTTGCGTCGGTGCTTGCGATGAATTTCTCTTCGAGAACGTCGATGACGGTCGACAGAACTTCGAAGCACTGTTTCTTGGCTGGATTGCCGAGCTGGCCCACGAAGTTGCTAACTTCGGTCAGGATGTTCGGGGTCGTCACAATTCGTGAGAAGTTCGAACGCAGATGCTTCAGCGTATCGAAATCCTTTTGCGTGAACATTGAAGTCCGCGGGAATTTCTCTATCCGGTCCGGATCCAATCGCCCGATGATCAGCAGGAGTAGAACGTTCGCGTCGAGAACGATAGCAGCACCTTTGTGCTTGGCAACGACCGACGCAAAATGTTCAAGCAATTTGTCTAATCTTCATCGAGAGCACCTCGCCGCTGCGGTCATCGATTGTGAAAACTTTGTAGTACCGATAGTCGGCTTCGGGCACGCCGAGAGCCTTCGCCATAGGGTGTGTACGCCACGGCGCCAGGACGCTTGAAACTGAGCGTGACGTTCCAATGTGAGCTCGGAGTCCGCTCGACCTCTTCGAGCATTACATCGTCGACGGCTCCGCCGTAGAGCGCTCGCAGGTAGGTCGTTGCCTTGCCCACCGCCGATTGAACATCCATTTGTGGATTGTAGTCAGTCCGAAACCGCTGAGAAACCGAAGACTGTCATCGCGGTGAGCATGTTCAATGGCTCATGCATCCCGCCATCGTCTCGCTCCCCAAAGTAGCGCCGCACCGCCTGCCAACAGCAGTGCGACCGCGGGCAGCCGCTCGTTCAACCAGGTTTGTGGACTAATCGTCGACGTCCGATTCCCGAAGCGGCCGTGGGCGCCGTGATCGCCCGGCAGCGGCTGCCACAGGTTGTCCGGCTGATGTGGATCCGCCGGCTCGTCGGTCTGCTGCGCGTCGTAGCCGAAGCGGGCAAGATACCGATCGCCGAGTCCGGCAGCCATCTTGTTTCCCCAGATCACCGCCACAGTCGTCATGCCGACGCTGATCTCGCGCCGCCGATGCGACGCGGCCCACACAATCGCGTCCGCAGCGATCTCTGGCGCGTAGATCGGCGGGACGGGCTGCGCCTTTCGAGGCATCCGGCTCTTCACCCAGTCGAACTGCGGCGTGTTCATCGCCGGCAGATTCACCATCGTCAGGTGCACGTTCGAGCCGTCGTGCAGCAGCTCGCACCGCAGCGACTCGGTGAAGCCCTGAACGGCGTGCTTCGCGGCGCAGTACGCCGCCTGGAGTGGAATGCCGCGATACGCCAGCGCAGAGCCGACCTGCACGATGACGCCGCGGTCGCGCGGCAACATACGCCTGAGCGCGGCGACAGTGCCGTGGACGACGCCGAGGTAGGTGACGTCGGTGACGCGCTCGATCTCACCGGGCTGCAGCGCCATCACGGGTGAGAAAACCGACACCATGGCGTTGTTCACCCAGACGTCGATCGGGCCGAGTTCGCGCTCGACTTGCGCTGCGGCGGCCTCAATCTGATCGGCGCTCGCGACGTCGGCGGGCAAGACGAGTGCGCGGCCGCCGGCCGCCTCCACTTCGCGGCGCGCCGCGTCGAGGCCATCCACGCCGCGCGCGATGAGCCCGATGTCCGCGCCTTCGCGCGCGAACGCACGGACCGTCGCGCGTCCGACCCCGGCGGACGCGCCGGTGATGACGACAATCAACCCGCCCTCTTTTTCTGCACTGGCGGCGGGGCCTCACGGCACCCCAACGCGGCTGCCGCGTTCGGGTCCCACGCGCGGCTGCCGCGCGTGGGGCCCGCGTTGGGGACCCCGCCACCCCCGCCGCGACCTATCGCTGACGCCTCGCCTCGGATTCGCATGTCCTCGGCTCGGCATGGCCGCAGGCGCCAGCTGTTCGGCTACTTGCCCGTGAGGTCATGGACTTTGTCTCTGAACAAAGTCAGCGCGATGCGGCCGCGGTTCGGCTCACCCTTCGCGAGCGACTCCGCCATGTGCAGCGCCTGCTTCGCCGTGATCCGCGCCGGCCACGGCGGCTCGAACGGATCGACGACCGCCTCGCACAGCGCGGGACCGTCGGCGAGCATCATCGCCTCGAGCGCCGATCGCACTTCGTCCGGCCGCTCGCACCGGAATCCGATGCCGCCGCACGCTTCGGCGAACGCGACGAAGTCGATTGGCGCGAGGTCCACGCCGTACTCGGGGTTGCCGAGGAAGACCATCTGTTCCCACTTGATCATCCCGAGCACGTTGTTCTTGACCACGACGATCTTCACCGGCAGCTTGTACTTCACCGCGGTCGCGAACTCGCCCATCAGCATCGTGAAGCCACCGTCGCCGACGAACGCGACGCACTGCCGGCCCGGATGCGCGATCTGCGCGGCGATCGCGTACGGCAGGCCGTTGGCCATCGAGGCGAGGTTGCCCGAGCACGAGAACTGCTGCCCGCGCTTGATGCGGAGGTAGCGCGCCGCCCACGTCGTGATGGTCCCCGAATCGGTCGAGATAATCGCATCGTCGGCGAGCAGGCTGTTCAGCGCATCGGCGACGACCTGTGGCTTGAGCGGCACGTCGTCTCGATGGGCGCGCGTCTCGAGCAGCTCGTTCCACGTCTTCATCCCTTCCTGCGCTTCCTCGAGGAAGGATCGATCGCTGCGCCGCTCGATGTGCGGCGTCAGCACCTGCAGCGTCGCCTTCGCGTCGCCGCACAACGGCACCTCGATCGGAAACCTCAGGCCGATGCGTGACGGGTCGCGATCGATCTGCACGCCGCGACAGCGATCGTGTTTCGGATAGAACTCCATGTAGGGGAAGCTCGTGCCGACCATCAGCAGCGTGTCGGCCTGCTCCATCGCCAGTTCTGACGGCTCGGTGCCGAGCAGGCCGATGCCGCCGGTCGTGAACGGCGAATCGTCGGGCACCGTGGCTTTGCCAAGCAGCGGCTTGACGATTGGCGCGGCCATCAGGTCGGCGAGCCGCTCGAGCTCGTCGCCCGCACCGAGCGCGCCCGCGCCCGCCAGAATCACCGTCTTGCTGCCGGCGTTGAGGACGTCGGCCGCGTCGCGGACGTCCTTCTCGCACGGCACGACAATCGGGATGCGCCACGCGTTCGACGTGTGCCCCTCGACTTTCTTGGGCGACGGCTCGTCCTTGCCGGTCGTCTGCTCCTGCAAGTCGACCGGGCAGTTGATGTGCGCGACGCCGCGCTGCGACAACGCCGCGCGGCAGCCGGCGTCGACGAGCGCGCGGACGTGACCGGCGCCGAGCATCATCTGGTTGTAAACCGCGACGTCCTTGAACGCGGCGAGCAGATCGACTTCCTGCTGATAGCGCGTGCCCATCAAGTCGTGATACGTCTGGCCGGTGATCGCGAGCACGGGCGCACCGTCCATCTTCGCGTCGTACAAGCCGTTGATCAGATGCAACGCGCCAGGGCCTGACGTCGCGAGGCAGACGCCGAGCTGACCCGAGTACTTCGCGTAGCCGCACGCCATGAACGCCGCCGATTCCTCGTGGCGCACCTGGACGAACATCACCCGATCCTTGCGCTGTCGCAGCGCTTCCATGATGCCGTTGATGCCGTCGCCGGGCAGACCGAAGACGACGCGCACGCCCCAGTCAAGCAGGCGATTTACCAGCACATCCGCAGCATTCAGTGCCATGTGAAATTTCTCCGCTTCGCGGCAGTGCAAGGAGAGCGCCAAGAAGCCTGCAAGTACGAAGTCGGAAGTGCTCGGACTTCGTCGCAAAATTACCTCGCCACCACGGGGGACACGGAGGATAGGAGGTTCAAACCTGACCAAAAACGGGTTTTCCTCCGCGTCCCCCGTGTCCTCCGTGGTGGAGAGCTTCATTCTGCAACGCCTTTATTGTTGCCGCTCGAGAATCCAAGCGATCGAGCCGATGAGTTTTTCCCAGAGCGGACGGCGCCGCCAGTCGCGCAGCGTGATTTCGCGACTGCCCGAGAGATCGCGGTCGAAATCCTGCATCAGCCGCGCGCTCACGCCGGCGTCGCGGATCGCGACGTTCACTTCGTCGTTGTGTTCGAACGAGCGGTTGTCGAGATTGGTCGTGCCGATGACGGCCCACAAGTCGTCGACGAGCAGCGTCTTGACGTGCGTCATCCCGCGCTCGTACTCGAAGATTCGCATGCCGGCTTCGAGCATCTGCCCGTACATGCGACGGCTGGCCAGCCGGACCCACCGCTGATCCGTGTGCGTGCCCGGGACGATCACGGTCATGTCGACGCCGCGGGTGACGGTGCGCTGAATGGCCTGCCGGAACGCCTTGTCCGGCAGAAAGTACGGTGTCGAAACCCGCACCTTCGCGCTGGCGGCTTCGACGAGCGTCTGAAACAGCACGCGTGAGACCGTCGAGCGGTCAGCGGGGGAGCTCTTGACGGCGAACGCGGCGACGCTGCCGACTTTGTGGCGTCCCTTGTAGGTTTCGGGACTCGTGAGGATTTCACCGCAGCACTCCACCCAGTTCTCGGCGAGGACGCCCGCAATGTCGGAGACGACTGGTCCTTCGATGCGCGCCATCATGTCGCGCCACATCGGCTTGCCGCGCGTCGGCTTTGCCCACCAGTCGGCCACGCCCGCGCCGCCGACGAACGCCACCGTCCCGTCGACGACGAGCAACTCGCGGTGCGTGCGGTTGTTCAACCGGCTGAGGCGATACCACGTGAATGGCTGATACGCGGCGACGCGGCACCCCGCCGCTTCGAGCGGTTTCTTCGACGTGCGGAATGCCCCAAAGCTGCCGATCGCATCCATCACGATCGTGACGCGCACACCCGCCTTGGCCCGATCGCACAGCGCGTCGATGAACGCGTCGCCGATGTCGCCCTTCTTGAAGATGTAGCACTCCATGTTGATGGTCTCGCGCGCGTTGCGGATCGCCTCCAGCATGGTGGGGTAGAACATGTCGCCGTCGGTGAGGATCTCGACGTGGTTGCCTTCGTCGAGGTGCGTCTGGCACGTGGACTCGAGCACGTGGAGAAAATGATCGCTGCACGCGTCGATCTCCGCCTCGATGTGATACGGGATGTGCGGCGTGAACAGCACGGCGAGGATCAGCCACGTGATGAACGCGCCGCCGATGATCGTTAAGTAGAGCATCTTAGGGGCGGGATGGGCGGGATGGGCGGGATGGGCGGGATGGGCGGGACGGGCCGGATGGGCTGGACGGGTTGGACGGGACAAGAACCAACAGCGCCACGGGGAAGCGCTCGAACAGCTTCGACACCGGAATCGTTCGCGCCTCGTCGGGCTCGAGGATCGCGCTTGTGAACACATCGCGAAGACGGACGCCCGGCGGCCCTTTCAGAGCCGCCAACGCTGGCGCCACGTCGATCCGCGTGTCGCCCCACACCGATCCAATCGGCGGCGCCCCGTCGGGGATCACGGATGCCACCAGACGCGGCACGCACGTGATGGCGACATCGCCGCCGTGCCGTCTGGCAAAGGCGAAGACGTGATCGCACCTGGCTCCGGACGCCGGCAGCGGCACGTAGTCGCCCTGCTCGTACACGTGGCGCCACTGCGCGCGCGCCTCCAGCGACCGAGTGGTCACGAACAATTTCACGCGACCGTCGGTGCGACTGGCCAGCAGGTCCGACGCACAGTCCGCGACGGCTGTCGCGCATCCCTTCAAGCCTGCGAGCACCTGCCGCCGCTTCTCGTAGTCGACCGGCCTTCGGTTGTCGGGGTCGACGAGATTCAGATCCCAGAACTCGGTGCCCTGATAGAAATCAGGAACGCCCGGCGCGGTGATTTTGATCAGCAGCTGCGCGAGGCCGTTGTACATCCCCAGCTCCGCGACGTGGGCCTGGAACGCCAGGAACGACTGGAGGAACTGACTCGATCGGCGGCGATCGAGAATCGCCTCGACGAATCGCTCCACCGCTTTTTCGTACGTCACGTCGGGACTCAGCCAGCTCGTGTGAACCTTCGCTTCGCGCAGCGCCTTCATCATGTACGCGGTGATGCGCTCGAGAAAGATCGTGAGCGCGCCGTCGCGGTCGGCATCGAACGGCCACGCGCCGACGAGCGTCTGGTAGAGGAAGTACTCTTCGTTCCCGCCCGGCGCCTGCGCACCTTTCACCTCGGTCTTGAACCGGCGATTCTGCGCGCGCCACTTCGTGACGGCCGCCTTCCACGCGCCGGGGATTTCCGACAAGACGTTCAGCCGCGCGCGAACGTCCTCGCCGCGCTTGCTGTCGTGCGTCGCGGTCGCCGACAACGCGAGCGGCCACCGCCGCCGGCGCTCGGCGAGCCAGTCGTGGACCTTCGTCGGCTGGAGGCCGAGCTGCGTCGGATCGCTGCCGACTTCATTCACCGACAACAGCCGGTTGTAGACGTACAGCGCGGTGTCCTCGATGCCTTTCGCCGCGACCGGACTGGTGATCTGCTGGAACTTTCCCGTGAACCGCGCCCGCTCCTCCCACTGTTCCGGCGCGTCGACCGGCGTCTGCTGCAGCAGCATGCGCTGGATGAAGTCGAACACGAGCGACGTGACGGCGGGGCTGTGGCGCTTCGCGCACGACACCGCTTCGACGATGTAGCGGTAGTCGTGATCGGTGACCGGCTGTCCCGGCACCACGTACGTGCGGTAGACGGGGAAGCACGCGATCACTTCTTTCAGCGTCGAGATGAGGCTGTAGAGCGTGAAATCCCGGAAATGACGATAACGTTCCGAGAATCGATTGAGCTGATGGCCGAGCGAGTTGATGTCGCCCGACATCGTCTCGTGCAGCACCTGCTTCTTGCTGCGATAGCCGAGCTCGCCGAACGACAGCGGCTCGCGCCGCTCGCGGACGAATCGTCGGTAGATCGCTTCGAGCGCGGCCTCGTTCCGGCCGTCGACGAACAGGTTGTTCACGACCGCGCCGAATTCGTATCCGGTCGTCCCCGCCACGGGCCAGTCGGCCGGCAGGTGCTCGCCGGCGCCCAGAATCTTCTCGACGACGATGTAGAAGCTCGTCCCGTCGAACCTCTCCAGCAGCGGGGAACTCTCCACCACGGAGGACACGGGGGACACGGAGGATAAATCAGTACGCGTACCGGTGTGTTCCTCCGTGTCCTCCGTGTCCCCCGTGGTGGAGAGGTTTTTCTGCAGCCGCCGCAGATAATCAGCCGGCGCATAGAGGCCGTCGACGTGATCGATCCGGAGCCCGGTGGGGCCGCCGCGGCGGACGAGCTCGAAGGCGAACCGATGCACTTCGTCGAACACGGCGGAGTCTTCCACGCGCAGCGCCGCGAGCTGGTTGACGTCGAAAAACCGGCGGTAGTTGATTTCCTCTGACGCGACGCGCCAGTGCGCGAGCCGGTACGACTGCTCGTTCAGCAGCCGGTCGAGCGGATCGAAGCTGCGCGGCTGACCGGCGACGCCGTTGAATCGCTCGACGCACGAGTCGATCAGCGCGCGGACCTCCGCGCTCGAGCCGGTCAGCGCGGCCAGCCGCCGCTTGACCACTTCCTTCTCACGCGCGCGCAGCGCGATGTGATCCGAGTCGCGCGTGGTCCGCTCAGGCAGATTGGCGGCGGCGGCGAGGATGATTTCGAGCTCGTCCGCCGCATCGCCCGGGTGATCGGTCACCCAGCGGTCGAGCGTGTCCGAGAGAATCCGGCCGTACGTGTCGGGCGCAATCGGCAGGACCTCGTCGTAGTACGCGACGACGAACGCGCCGTCGCGATACGCCAGCTGCAGCTCCCGCCGCTCGAGTGCCTCGCCGTACTGATCCCCGAGAATCGGGATCAGCACCTTGTCGGCGAGCTCGTCCTTCACCGGATGCCATTCGATGTCGAAGAACCGCGCGAAGCGCGAGCTCGGTCCGTTTTCGAGCACGTCGAGCCACCACGGATTCGCCGACTTCGCGATCCCCATGTGGTTTGGCACCACGTCGAGCACGTGCCCCATGCCGCACGCGCGCAGCGACTCGACCCAGGCCCAGTAGTCTTCTTCGCTGCCGATGTCGGGATTGAGACGCGTCGGATCGACGATGTCGTAGCCGTGCGGGCTGCCGGGGACGGCCTTCAGGTACGACGAGGCGTACGCATCGGTGACGCCGAGCGCGTGGAGATAGTCGACGATCGCCCGCGCGTCACGGAATGTGAAGCGGCTGTTGAACTGCAGTCGATACGTTGACAGTGGAACGCGCGCGCCGGGCACCAGCATGAGATTAGCAAGCTGAACGCCACCGCGAATCGAAGCTGAACCATGATATGTGGTGTCCGGCTTTATCCGGACCTCTGTAGTGTCCGGCTTTAGCCCGATGTCTGTGGTGTCCGGCTTTAGCCGGACTTCCGTGGTGTCCGACTTTAGCCGAACCTCCTGAGCTGGCAGCCGTCTTGCTCAGCACAACCACATGGAACGCAAAGCGCGCACAGACCGCAAACAAGGTTTGCCTTTGCGGGCTTTGCGTTCTTCGGTGGTCGCGGTGATGCTCGTCGCCCTGTTAGAAGCGTTAGGCGCGTCCGGAGCGGCGGCCTTGGCCCAGACGGCTGCGGCACAGCCGACGCCGATCGAACGCGTCACCCGCACCGACACCGCGACAGAAACGCCCGATCGCGACCTGCAGCTCGCCGAGCTGCGCCATGCCGTGCTGCGTCTGCCTGTTGCCGCGTTGCTTGCGTCCGTGCTGGCGGTCCGGCCGCGCCGGCGCGGCACGCCGAGCCGGCGGCCGCCGGTCATCCAGACGCAAATCATCCTCGCCGTCGTCGGCGCGATCGTGATGCTCGTCGTCGGATCGAGCCTCGCGCGCGCGTTCGGCATCGTCGGCGCCGCGGGCCTCGTCAGGTACCGCGCGAAGATCGACGATCCGAAGGACGCCGGCGTCATGCTGGCGACGCTGTCGATTGGACTGTCGTGCGGGGTCGGCCTGTGGATTCTCGCCGCGTTCGGCACCACGTTCTTTCTGGCCCTGCTGTGGATCCTCGAATCGTTCGAGCCGAAGGCGACGCAACTGTTGGTGCTGAAGGTGAAGGCGAAGGATCCGGCCGCGCTCAAGCCGAAGATCGAGAAGCTGCTCACGCGCTACCGCCTCGAGTACGAGCTGCGCGCAGCGTCGACCGAAGAGCTCGATTACGACATTCACTTTCCAATGAGCCGCAAGACCGACCGCGTGTCGGAGCAGATCCTCGCGATGGATCCCGAGGCCGCGGTGCAGTGGGAGGAGAAGAAAGAAAAGAAGTAAGAAGTCTGAAGTCTGAAGTCTGAAGTTTTTGAAGACTGAACCCTATCGGTAATTCCCGAACTGGAGTGCGACGCCAAAATCGTGCTCGCGCAGCACGCGCATCGCGTCCTGCAGCTCGTCCTTCGACGGTGAGCTGACGCGGACCTGATCGGCTTGAATCGCCGCCTGCACTTTCTTCAGCTTCTTGTCCTTGATGAACTTCACGATCTCGCGCGCCGCTTCGATCGGAATGCCCTGCTGAATCGTGATGACGCGGCGGAGCGTGCCGCCGGCGGCCGGCTCGCTCTCGGGCGCCTTGAAGTTCTTGATTGCCACGCCGCGCCTCACCAGCCGCGTCTGGATGATCTCCCAGAGCGCGTTCATCTTCATCTCGTCGTCGGTGACGAGCGTCAGCGTCTTGTCCTTCTCGCTGAGCGTGACGTCGGCTTTCGCGCCCTTGAAGTCGTAGCGCTGCGCGACTTCCTTGCGTGCCTGGTTCAGCGCGTTGTCGACTTCCTGGAAATCGATGGTGGAGGTGATGTCGAACGACGACGAGGCGGCCATCCCGTTATTGTAGGCCGGGTCCTTTCGGACCCGGCTAGCTGGCACGGCGACGCTTACCGTGCTTCTCCGTATGGCGTTCGCGCGCTTCCTCGACAGAGTGCGAGTCGGTGACGTGCGCGTCCTTTTTCGCGAGCTTCGTCAACTCCGCGTAGTACGTTTCCAGCGTCAGGAGTTCTTTCTCGGAGAGCGTTTCGGCATCGATAAGGCGGTTACTGGCGCCTTCCATCGCCGCGACGATTTCATTCAGCTTGAGGTGGATGGCGAGCGAATCCTTGTTCTGGGTGCGCTGAATGAGAAAGACCATCAGGAACGTGACGATCGTCGTGCCCGTATTGATGACGAGCTGCCAGGTATTGGAGAAGCGAAAGGTCGGCCCGAGGGCGGCCCAGAGCAGCACGACGGCGAGGGCGCAGGTAAAAGCGGTCGTACTCCCGGCCCGGCGTGTGACGCGCTCGGACAGCGCTTCCATTCGGCGTCCGACCGTACCGGTAGGTTTACGCGTCGACATCGGAACCGAACGATGCAACGCGAATACCAACCAAGCTGAACTTTCGAAGGTAAGATCATCGCGCCCACGTGCGAGCGTGCGGGCGAGCCAGGAGGGGCCCGTGGTGACGTTCCGTTCTGGATACGCCCGAGCGCCACGGCGCGAGGGCGTCTGCGAGTGGGGGTGGGGCCCCACGAGAGAATAAAGAATGTCTGACATGGTGCGGTCCTTCGACGTGGTGCGCGTACGAGGCGCGCGGCGGGGCGCCGACGTGGACCGCGCGGCCACGGAAGAGCCGCTTGAAATCCGCCTGCACGGCCGCCCCTTCGCCGTCGTCATGCGTACGCCGGGTGCCGACCGCGAGCTCGCCGCGGGATTTCTGCTCGCCGAGCAAGTAATCAGCGGGTCGGACGATCTCGGCACGATCGAGTACTGCACGGAAAGGCAACCGCAGAGTTCGCAGAGCAGGCTGAGCAAAGAGGTCTCTGCGCTCTCAGCCAGCTCCGCGGTTGCTTCAGAGAACATCGTCAACGTGACGCTCATGGATCAGGCGCGCGTCGAGCGCGCGCTGGCGGATCGCCGGCAGGTGACGACGAACTCGTCGTGCGGGATGTGCGGGCGGCGGACCATCGAATCGCTGACGGCCAACGTCGCGCCGGTCGCTTCGACGTGGACGATGCCCGCGCCGATCCTCCTCCGCCTGCCTGGGCGGCTGCGCGCGGCGCAGGCGGGGTTCGACGAGACCGGCGGCCTGCACGCGGCCGGGCTGTTCACGCCGGATGGACAGCTCGCCGATCACGCCGAAGACGTCGGCCGTCACAACGCCGTCGACAAAGTAGTCGGCCGCATGCTGCTGCGCGAGGCACTGCCGCTCTCGCAACATCTCTTATGTGTGAGCGGCCGTACGTCGTTCGAGATCGTGCAGAAGGCGGTCCTCGCGGGCATTCCGATCGTGGCGGCGGTGTCGGCGCCGTCGAGCCTCGCCATCGAGCTCGCGCACGAGTCCGGGATCACGCTGGTTGGCTTCGTCCGCGGCGACAGCTTCAATATCTACGCACACCCGGAACGCATCACATAGTGGAGTGTCTGCTCGAACTTACCATCGGGCCGCTCCGGTGTCGCGGCCCGAAAATCGCGGTCGAAGGCTCGTTGTGGGTAGTACTGAATCAGCTCATACGGTCCGCTGGGTATGGCGCTGAGTCCCGGCGACCGCCTCGGTCCGAATCAAATCGTTGCCGCGATTGGCGCCGGCGGATGAGCGCCTGCGGCCGCGGCGAGCGAGCGGGTCCCCGCCGCGGGTGGTGCGCGCTGTTGTGCCCGAGCGGGGTGGCGTCCACGCGAGCGGTAAAGCAAAGAGAATCCCCGATTCGAGGATCTGTTGCACCGCATGCGCTTCCCGGGACATTGATGTTCGGACTCGGCCAGCAAAACCCCCATTCGCGTCCATGATCTCCTTCTCCAAGATCAGCAAGCAGTACGGCAAGCAGATCCTCTTCGTCGACGCCTCCTTCCAGCTCAATCCCGGCGAGAAGGTGGGTCTCGTCGGACCGAACGGATCCGGCAAGACGACGCTGTTCCGAATGATCGTCGGCGAAGAAACGCCGGACGAAGGCGACGTGTCGGTGCCGAAGCGGCTGACGATCGGCTACTTCCGCCAGGACGTCGAAGAGATGACCGGGCGCTCGGTGATCGACGAAGCGATTCTCGGCAGCGGACGCGTGGGCGATCTGCATCATGAGCTCGAACAGTTGAATCACGCGATGTCCGACCCGTCGCAGGCCGGCGACATGGACAAGATCCTTGCGCGCTTCGGCGAAGTGCAGGAGGAGTACGAGCATCTCGGCGGCTACGCGCTCGAAGCGCAGGCGCGCGAAGTGCTCCACGGTCTCGGCTTCGACGAGGAGCGGATTGACGGCGACGTGGGCGCGCTCTCCGGCGGCTGGAAGATGCGCGTCGCGATGGCGCGCGTGCTGCTCGGCCGACCCGACGTGCTGCTGATGGACGAGCCGACGAATCACCTCGACATCGAATCGATCATCTGGCTCGAGGAATTTCTCAAGTCCCTGCCCGGCGCGCTGCTGATGACCTCGCACGACCGCGAGTTCATGAATCGCCTCGTCACGCGAGTCGCCGAGATCGACGGCGGCGAGATCACGACGTACTCGGGCAACTACGACTTCTACGAGCGGGAGCGCGCGATTCGCGAGGCGAACCGCGAGGCGGCGTACGCGCGCCAGCAGGCGATGCTGGCCAAGGAGCAGCGGTTCATCGAGCGGTTCGCGGCGCACGCGGCCAAGGCGGCGCAGGTGCAGAGCCGCGTGAAGGCGCTCGAGAAGATCGAAAAGATCGAGCTGCCCAAGAAACGGCGCGTCGTGAAATTCGACTTCCGGACGCCGCCGCGCTCGGGCGAGCAGGTGGTCGTGCTCGAAGGCGTCACGAAGCGGTACGGACGCCGCGTCGTGCACGACGGCGTGAACCTCACGATCCGGCGCGGCGAGCGCTGGTGCGTGATGGGGAAGAACGGCGCGGGGAAGTCGACGCTGTTGAAGATGGTCGCGGGACAGGTCGCGCCCGATGAGGGTCATGTGAAGCTGGGCGCGAGTCTCTACATGGGCTACTTCGCGCAGCAGTCGCTCGATCTGCTCGATCCGGATCTGACCATCGAAGAGCAGCTGCGAAAGGATTTCCCTGACGAGTCGATCGGCGCGCTGAAAAGCCTCGCCGGCGCGTTTCAGTTTTCCGGCGACGACATCGACAAGAAGGTTCGCGCGCTCTCAGGCGGCGAGAAGACGCGGCTCGTGCTCGCGCGGATGCTGCTCAACCCTCCCAACTTCCTCGTGCTCGACGAGCCGACGAACCATCTGGATCTCGCCACGAAGGAAATGCTGCTGGATGCGCTGAATGATTTCGACGGCACGATGCTGTTCGTGTCGCACGATCGCGCCTTCCTGCGCGGCCTCAGCAATCGTGTCCTCGAGCTGGGCGGCGAGAGCGGCATCGACCCACAGCCGCACGCGTATCCCGGCTCGTACGTCGAATACGTCGCGCGCACGGGTCACGAAGCGCCAGGGGTGCACACCTGAAATTGGTGAGTTGGTGCGTTGGTGAGCTGCTGTTGGTGAGTTGGCGAATTCGTGTTCGATTCTCGCGCAGAATTCGTGGTGTCCCAAAGATCTCTAAAGGCCGTCCCTCCAATCGCGGAACGTTTCTTCGCGCCCTGCACGCGTCCGCTGCGCGCGGCATTTGACAGCCGTCCGAGTGCGGGCGTAGAGTCGGGCCCTCCCCCCCAACAGGAATCGTCGGAACTTCGCCAATACAAGGAGTCCACGATGAGAAGCACGATTTCACACATCCTCCGTGTAACGTACGCCTGCGTGGCGCTCGTGGCCTGTGCCGCGATCGCGCCACTCGGCCTCACACAGTCGCCGGCGACGACTAAAGCCCAGCCCGCCGCACAACAGCCGGCGGCCCGGCCGCAACCCGCGGCCAAGAGAGAGTCGATTCAGATCACGGTCGTGAAGATCAAGCCGGAGCTGCTCGACCAATGGCTCGAGTTCCAGAAGAACGAGACGATTCCGATGCTGCGGAAGTCCGGCCTCAAGTCGCGCGACGCGTGGACGACCGCGACGTTCGGCGAAGGATTCATGTACGCGTTCGTCACGCCGATCGAGAACTTCGCGCAGTACGACGGCGACTCACGGCCGCTCCAGGCACTCGGCGCCGAC
>MNEX01000081.1 GCA_001917905.1 Acidobacteria bacterium 13_1_40CM_65_14 | reverse complement strand
CGCGTGCGGCAACGTGTCGATGCTGCTCGCGGCGCGCAACGCCGCGCGGCAGCGCGAATTCAGTCTGCGGACGGCGCTCGGCGGCAGCCGCGCGCGCCTGTTCCGGCAGCTCGTGACCGAAAGCCTTGCGCTCGTGGCCGCCGGGACGGTGTGTGGATGGCTGTTCGGCGTGCGGATGGCGCTGGGCGCGGAACGCCGTCAGGTCGTCTGGATGGTGATGCGCGAAAGTCTGATCCTCAGCATCATCGGCATCGGCGTCGGATTGCCGCTGGCGATCGCCGGCGCCCGCTTGCTGAAGGCGATGCTGTTTGGCATCACCGCGGGCGATCCGATCTCATTCGCGGCGGCACTCGGCGGCATCGCGGTGGTGGCGATCGGCGCAAGCCTGATTCCCGCCAGCCGCGCGGCTTCGGTCAACCCGATCGTCGCGCTCCGATATGAGTGAGGACCGCCTTTTTCTCGTCGGCCGCGTGCTTGATCTGCAACGCTATCAAACACAAAGGACACAACCGGAGACACCGGTTCCGGCCAGCTGCAGGTCCGCTCTCGTGTGACGGCCAATCGTGATGCGCGGCGTTTGGATGTGCACCACTCGCTCGCCGCGGGCATCGTTGACAACCAGGCGCGGCGGCAGTCCCGACATGTCCAGGATTCTCCACGATTACATGGTTCTTGACGAGTGCCGCCGGACACTCTACCGTGTCGGCATGACATCACGCTGGACCGGCATGGCGATCTTCACAATCTGCGCTGCGGTGATCCCGATGCTCGCGCACGCGCCAACCGCGCGCGCGGCCTCGCCGTCGTGGAATGCCCGCGCGGCCGCCGCCTACCTCGACGGCCGTCAGGCCTGGTGGCAGCAGTGGCCCAACGCGGCGCGCGATCACGACACCGCCTGCGTGTCGTGCCACACGGCGCTGCCGTATGCATTGGCGCGTCCCGCGCTGCGCCGCGCGCTCGGCGAACAGGACCTCGCCGCACCCGAGCGCACGATGATCACCAACGTCGTGAAGCGCGTGAAGCTGTGGAAGGACGTCGAGCCGTTCTATCCGGATCAGACACGCGGTCTGCCGAAGAGCAGCGAGTCGCGCGGGACCGAAGCCATTCTCAACACGGCCGTCCTCGTCGCGCGCGACGTGCCGGCCGGTGCGCTGTCCGATGACGCACGCCAGGCCTTCACCAACCTGTGGGCCCTGCAATTCAAGAACGGGGATCTCAAGGGCGCGTGGGCCTGGCTGAATTTCCACTACGAGCCGTGGGAGTCGAACGACGGCGCGTACTACGGCGCGACGCTCGCCGCGCTCGCGATCGGACACGCGCCGGGCGGCTACGCCGCGAGTCCCGACATTCAGGATCAGGTGAAGCTGTTGCGCGAGTACCTGCAGAAGCGCGCCAACACCGAAACGATATTCAATCGCGTCATGGTGCTCTGGGCATCGGCGAAGATGCCCGGACTGCTGACGGCCGACGAGCGTCAAGCCATCATCGACACCGCGGTCAGTCGACAGCAGGACGATGGCGGGTGGACGATGGCGACGCTTGGTTCATGGAAGCGTGTCGACGCCACGGCACTGGACACCCGCAGCGACGGCTACGCCACCGGACTCGTCACGCTCGTGCTGCAGCAATCCGGCGTGCCGCTCACCGACGCGCACGTCGGCAAAGGACTGGCGTGGCTGGCCAGCCACCAGGACGCCACGACGGGCATGTGGTCCGCCACGTCTCTCAATAAGCAACGCGACCCCGCGACCGACATCGGCAAGTTCATGAGCGACGCAGCGACCGCGTACGCCGTGCTCGCGCTGACGCAGGCGCGCGTCAGCGGCTCTTCAACTGATCGATGAACCACGACACGCGCGCCGGCGAATCGCCGTGTGATTCGTTGCCGCCGATCTGATACCGCACGACGCCGTCCCGGTCGACGTAGAAGGTCGACGGGATGTTGTCGAAGCGCATCACCTGCTGCGCGTCGACCGCGGCCGCGCGCGCGACGGGAAACGGAAACTTCATCTCGGTCAGGTACCGCTGGAGCCGCGCCGTGTCTTCGTCGATGCTGATCAGCAGGAACGCGACGTTCGGATCGCCCTGGTATTTCGCGTACGCCGTTTTCAGGTGCGGCAACTCCGCACGACAGATCCCTCACCAGGAGGCGAAAAAGTTCAGCAGCAGAACTTTTCCGCGAAGGCTCGAGGTGTCGTACGGCCGGCCGTCGACGGTGGTCAGCGTCAGCTTCGGCAGCGGGCGATCGACGAGGCTCTTGAGCGCGGCCGCCTTGCGCTCGTCGCGGCGGCGTGACAGTTCCGTCTCGAGCCAGGCGTCGAAGGACGCGTCCGACGCGCGGCGCGGCATGGCGGACAGCGCCTGCGTCGCACGCTGGCGAAGCGGAGGCGGCCCACCCGAGAGCGAGAGCGCGTTCAGATAGTGCTCGCGAGCGCGTTCGGGCGCGTTCTGCGCGCGCGCCAGCTCGCCGAGATGAAACTGATTCACGAAGTCCTGACTCTGTGACAGGCGGGCAGCCTCTTCGAGCTTGGCGGCGGCGGCCGCGTCATCCTTCTTCAGGAACAGCGCCCAGCCAATGAGGTCGGCGGCCGTCGCGCGTCCGCGCGCGTACGATCCCTGCGACTTGCCCGACATCTGATACGCGCTCAGGTTCTCGTCGATGAACCGATCGGAGGCCGCGAGGCCGCGCTCGGCCATCGCGATCGCGCGGTCCAACTCGCCGCGATCGATGAGGATCTGCGCGCCGGTGAAGTACGGCGCCGGATCGGCCTGCGCCTTCGCGCGCGCTTCGATCGCCGCGAAAATGTCGGTGATCGGCGCCGACGCGGCGCTCCGGTATGACTCGAGCTTCGCGTCGAGCGCCTTCACCTCGTCGCGCGGCGGGGCCGGATCGACGTTCTCGGCGGCCGCAAAACCTTCGGCGAGGTGGAGCGCCTCCTGCGCGGACGCGCGAGCCGGGTCGGCGGCGACAGCCGCGCGCAGCTCCGCGAGCGCGCGCGCGCGATACGACGGCTCGTCGTGCCAGCCGGGAAAGACGTTCTCCTGCTGCCAGCCCTTGAACATGTAGATGCGGCCGAGCATCTCATGCGCCTCCGCCGCGGTCGTGCGGTCGCGCGCCGCCGCCTCGAGCGCGGCAATGGCGCTCTTCGACAACCGCTGATCCCACAAGCTCCGGCCACGGACGAGCTGTTCGCGTGCGGCCGTCTGCGCGGACAGCGACGCGGCTGCCGTCACAATCGCCAGCGCCATCGCGAATCGTCGTCGATGCATGTTCACGATCCTTGTTTCCACTGGCGGCGGGGCCCCACCCTCGCCGCGTCCTTACGATGATGCTTCGCTCGGGCTCTTCAGGCTCTCGCTCAGCATGGCCGCAGGCGCTTCCCGCGAACAGTTTACCGTTTTGCTATGCTGTCACGCGGAGGCGGTTATGAAATTCTCTCCGTCGACCGTTCTCATCGCCACGCTCGTTCTTCCCTCCGCGCTCCACGCCCAAGGCAAACCCGATTTCTCCGGCACCTGGAAGATGGATCCATCGCGCAGCGAGTCCGCCGTGCAGAGCGAACCGATCGGCCCCGTGACGCTCGTCATCGCGCAGACGCCGAGCGAGGTGCGAATCGAGACGACGCGCACGCAGGGCTCGAGCATCGTCACGTACAAACTGGATGGATCGGAGGTCAAGATTCCCGGCGGGACGGCGAAGACGCACTGGGACGGCACGATGCTCGTCGTCGAGGCGGTGCGCGACGTCCAGGGGCAGACGGTCACGACGAAAGAAACCCGCAGACTCAATCCTGACGGCAACGAGATGCTGGTCGAGACGATGCTCGTCGTGCAGCACGGCTACTCGCTGCGAGGCACGCCGAACTACGGCACGGGGAAAGATATCTTCGTCCGCAGCCGGTAGTCGCATAACCTGCGCGGCTTCGCCCGCCGCTCCCGTAGCGCAGCCCTTTAGGGCTGCCCGGCGGCCGTTGGCAGGCCTGAAGGCCTGCGCTACGAGAGGCCGCCGCTGATTTTGCAGGCGCTCTAAACCAAATGCCTGCGCTACATCACGCAGTGACCGATAACGGTCCCAATCACAGCGCCCTCAGCGGCCGGACGCCTTTCGGCCGATGTCAATCGCCTTGAACCCCGCGTCGCCCCAGTTCATGACGAAGACGGTGAACCCCTGCTTCATGCGCGTCTCGATGTCGTTCGCGTTCGCGGGATAGCCGCACGGCACGTTGAACTGCTTGCACGCGGCGAGGACCTGCTGAATCGCGTTCTCGTGCGCGACCATGTCGACGACGCGCTCGCCGGCGGCGTTGGTGCTGGAGAACACGCCGCGCAACGTGCCGGCGCCCGGCCACAACACGCCGATGCCTTTCACCGCGGCGATCTCGCGCACGTGCGCGAGGCCTTCCCTGCTCTCGACGATCGTCCAGTTGATCAACTCGCCGTCGGGATTCAGCGGCCAGAGGTCGGCCTTCCGCTTGTACTCCGGCTCGCTCATGCCCCAGACCGCCGGCGCGTGGCCGACCTCGTCTGGCCGCGTGCCGCCCCTGGACGTGAATCGCATCGCCGCGAGACCGCGACGCACTTCATCGGCGCTCTCGGTTTCGACGAACATGATGCCGGCCGCGCCCGCATTCAGTTGACGGCCGATGTTGTCGCCCGCCTTGGCAAAGTCCGGCGCGATCTTCGGCGTCTTGACGATGAGCGGATGCGTCACGCCGAAGAACGGCGCCTTCGCCGGGCCGGCCGCGTCTCCCAGCGCTTTCACGAAGTCGGTGAACGCCGGCAACCCTCGATCGAGTCCGCCTTCCATGCTGCCGTTGAACAGATAGTCGGCCGACTTGTACGCGAGCGCGTCCTTGGCGAGCTCGATTGCCGGCCGCGCCGGCGGCGCCTCTCCGCCACGCCGGCCGCCGCCATTGCTCGGCGCATAGAGGCCGAACACCGGCTTGTGCTGCTCGAGCAGGTGGATGACCGGATTGAGTCGCTGCCGCTGTGCGTGCGCCACAGCCACGACGGTTAGAACGATCAGTACGTGCACAAAAAAAGATTTGGGAGCCATCGCGCGGAATTATACTCGCGCGCCTGGAGGCACGAATGAAACGGCTCTTACTGCTGATGCTCGCAGGGACCCTGGCATTCGCGGACGTGTCCACCCGCGCCCAGAGTCGAGACCAGTTCGTACCGCACCTGATCGGCTTCGACGTCGCCGAGGCCACCATCTACGACATGCAGGGCGCGATGCAGCGCGGGCGCGTGACGTCGAAAGAACTGGTGCTGCAGTCCTTCGCGCGGATTGCGTTCTACAAGACGACGCTGAATCCGGTCATCAGCCTGTACCAGGGCGCGATCGCCGAAGCGGAGCAGCGCGATCTCGAGAGGGCGAGAGGCTTCGTGCGCGGACCGCTCCACGGAATCCCGGTCGCCGTGAAGGACAACATCAACACGACGTTCATGCCGACCACCGGCGGTGCGCTGGCGTTCGCCGGCTACACGCCGCCTTACGACGCGCCGCTCGTGACGAACCTGAAAAATGCCGGTGCCGTGATCATCGCGAAGACGGTGATGACCGAGCTCGCCAACTGGGTGACCAACGGCATGCCCGGCAACTACAGCGCGGTCGGCGGCTACGGGATGAATCCGTACGATCCGCGAAAGGATCCACGTCCTGGCACCGACGACGGCCGGCCCGTGATGGGCGTCGGCGGCTCGAGCTCGGGAATCGGGACGGCGGCCAGCTTGTGGGCGGCGAATGTCGGAACCGAGACATCGGGCTCGATCTTGAGTCCCGCCAACGCGAACATGATCGTCGGCATCAAGCCGACCGTTGGCCGCATCAGCCGCTACGGCATCATTCCGATCACAGCCGACCAGGACACGGCGGGGCCGATGGCGCGCACCGTCGCGGACGCCGCGATCATGCTCGGCGCGATGGAAGGCGTCGATCCCAACGACGCGGCGACCACCAAGTGCACGCCGCCGCCCGGACGTGATTATCAGCAGTTCCTGCGCCTCACGGGCTTGCGCGGCAAGCGCATCGGCATCCCGCGCGCGTTCTACTACGACACGATCGTCCTGCCCGGCAACACGGGTGCGAGCGGCGGCCTCAACGCGGCGCAGACCGCGATGATGAACGAGGTGATTGCTGTCCTCAAGGCGCAAGGCGCTGTTGTCGTCGATCCGGCGGACATCCCGAGCGTCGTCGATCGCGCGCGCGACAACAACAACGCGATTCAGGGAACGTGCACCGGCTTCAAGGCGACCGACGTCGATTGCTCGGTCGTGTTCAAGTACGGATTCAAGCGCGACTTCGCCGCATACATCGCGTCGCTCGGCGCGTCCGCGCCTGTGAAGTCGCTCACTGAGCTTCGTGCCTTCAACACGGCAAATGCCGCGAACGGCGCGATCAAGTACGCGCAAGTCCTACTCGACACGTCCGACGAAATGAACCTGACGACGGATCTCGCCCGGTATCAGCGTGACCGCGCGAAAGACATCCACCTCGCCGACGCGCACGGCATCCGCGAAGCGATGAGGGTCAACAATCTCGATGCGTTGCTCTTCCCCGGGAGCAGCTCCGCGGGCATCGCGGCGCGGGCGAGCTTTCCGACGGTCGGCGTGCCGTACGGATTCATTCCGAACGCGCCGACCCCGGCGTTGCCCGCGGGATTCAACGCGAAGGATCAGCCGTACGGCGTCGGCTTCACTGGGGTTGACTGCAGCGAGCCGACGCTGATCGAAATCGCGTACGCGTTCGAGCAGGCGACGAAGAAACGCGTGCCGCCGTCGGCGACGCCCTAGGGCGTCACTCCGGCGAGCTGAAGATTAGTCGACTGTTACTAGAACGTGTCTCATAAACCCGAACAATCACGAAACCACGAAAGCACGAAACCACGAAAAAGAAAACCTTTAGGTCGTTTCGAGTTTTCGCGTTTTCGTGTTTTCGTGTTCTTGTGGGAACGCCATTTGTGAGATGGCTTCTAGCCTGACTCGAGTCAGACTCAAGTCAGGCTTGAGTCCGACTAGTAATGGTTTGGACTCGTCCAACTTATGGATCTACTCGCGGCCTTGCGATCGAATACGTCTGTGTTTGCGGCGGAGCTCTCTGCGCGCTGACTTCACACGATCGCCGGTGCGCGTCGCGCCATCACCCTGACCAGAGCGACTCCCGCGATGAAGCCTCCGACGTGCGCCATGTACGCGACGCCCCCCGTTTCGGTCCGCACTGCCAGCGAACCCAGGCCGTTGATCAGCTGAATCACGATCCAGAAGCCGAGGACGGCGATTGCGGGCAAGGACATAATCCCTCCGCGCGTCAGCACGCGGACACGATTGTGCGGAAACAGTACGAGATATCCGCCGAGCACTCCGCTAATCGCACCCGATGCGCCGACGGTGGGTACGCTCGACGCGCTACTGAAGAGGATATGCGCCAGCCCGGCGGCGATGCCGCACGCCAGGTAGAACACCGCGAACCGCGCGTGCCCCATCGTCTTCTCGAGGTTGTCGCCGAAAATCCACAGGTAGAGCATGTTGCCGCCGAGATGCATCCAGCCGCCGTGCAAAAACATCGAGGTGATGAGCGTGCTCCAGAACGGCAGCGGGATCGTCGGTGCGAGGTCGCGGGCGAGGGTGTACTCGCGCGGAACGACGCCCCAGGCCTGAATGAACGATTGGAGCGCTCCGGGCGGTTGACTGACCTCGAATAGAAACACGAGGACATTCAGGACGACGAGCCCGAGAGTGACGAGCGGTGCAGGTCCGCCGGATACGCGATCGTCGCCAACTGGGAACATCAGCTCACCTCCGCGCGTCGGCCCAGCAACAGGCGTGCCTCAGCCAGTGAAGCTGAGTTTTCAGATGGGTTCAATCACGAAAATCCGCCAGCGCGAAGGCTGTCAGCGTGGTGCCGGATGGCAGGAGCACGTACTGGCGGCCGTCGATCATGTACGTGATCGCTCCCGCATACAGCGAAGAGCCGGTCTGGAAATGCCAGAGATGTTTGCCGGTCCGCGCGTCGAACGCCATCAGATTGCCTGACGCGCCGGCAAAGACCAGGCCCGACGCCGTCGAGAGCACGCCGGCCCAGGACTGCGTCGTATACGGGAACTCCCAGCGTCGCTCGCCGGTCGTCACATCGATCGCGCGCAGCGCGCTGTGCTGGCCCTCGTTGAGACGCTGCACCGCGCCGCCGCGAAACGCATCGCCGGGGTTGTAATCGTCCTTCCAGGAAAAGAAGACGCCGCACGACTCGCGCGCAGTCACGAAAAAGAGACTCAGTGACGGATCGAACGACGGCGGCATC
>MNEX01000312.1 GCA_001917905.1 Acidobacteria bacterium 13_1_40CM_65_14 | reverse complement strand
CTACTTGGACCCTATGGTACCATCCGCCCGCACCAATCGCCCACCGTGGATTCAAAACTTCTCGATCGCATCGATCTCTATCACGGGCTGTTTCGCTGGCACCAACGTGGAGACGGCCATCCGTGTGTGTCGCGTTACCCGTCGAGTCCCACGACCATTCCATGCCCGACCACCGGTCGCCTCCTGCGCGTCGCGACGCTCGAGGCCGCAGCGTCCGCGATTTGCCCGTCGTGCGCGACTCAGGGACAAGGCGGGTTCGTGTCGTTCGAAGGCGATCTGCGAATGGCGTACGCATGTCCGCAGTGCCTTCAGCTCGTCTGGGTCGCTGGTGTCTAATCGTATTGCGGATTCTGGTGTCTAATCGTATTGCGGATTGAGGATTGCGGATTGCGGATTGATTGGTGATTGAGTCCGCAATCGATCCGCTATTGCACAATGTGGATTTATCGTCCATTCAATCTGCAATAAATCCGCAATCCGCAATCCTCAATCCGCAATTACAAGGTCGCGTCTCTTTCAGCCCACCACCAGAGCACGAGTGCGGTGGCGAGGACCGCCGAGGCGGCGCCATAGAGCGGCAGCGACGGCGCCACCCGCCGGACCATCGTCATCATCCCGCTGCCGAACAGATCCATGGCGTCGCTGCTGACCGCGGCGAGACCGCTGCGGTGCAGGAGCATCCAGATGCCGCCGATGACCGCGAGCACGATGGCACCGATCGCGACGTTGAAGCCGACGTCGAGAAACTGTTCGTTGCGCCACCGCGCGCGGCGAACGCGCGCGAGCGTCCGCGACGTGAACTGCGCGGCCGGGCGCGGCGCGGGACGCGCCTGCAGCATGCGCTCGAGCCGCCGCGCGCTGTCGAGCGCCGCCGCACAGTTCGGACACGTGGCGAGATGATCCGCAATGCGGCCATCCGGCGTCAGCTCGCCGGCGGCAATCGGCTCAACAGCGTCAAGCGCTTCGTCGCAAAACATTTCTTTATATGCGTGGGGCCCCACCCCCACGCCTGACGCGCTTCGCGGCGTAAACCGCTCGCGCGTATCCAGAACAGAACGTCACCGCGCACAGACCCGACGCCGTGATGCGCTTCGCGGCGTAAACCGCTCGCGCGTATTCAGAACAGAGCGTCACCGCGCACCGACCCGACGCCGTGATGCGCTTCGCGGCGTAAACCCCTCGCGCGTATTCAGAACAGAGCGTCACCGCGCACCGACCCGACGCCGTGATGCGCTTCGCGGCGTAGACCGCTCGCGCATGTCCAGAACAGGACGTCGGCGACGTCACTTCAACTCCGTTTCGAGCAGCCGCCGCAGTTGCTGCTTCGCGCGAAACAGCTGCGTCTTCACCGTACCGAGCGGCAACTGCAACGCCTCGGCGAGATCCTCATAGAGCACGCCGTCCAGATAGTGCGCGGCGATCAACAGACGGTAATTCGGCGGCAGCCGCGCGATGGCTTTTTCGAGGCGATCGCGAAGCTCCAGATCGCCGAACTGCCGATCCGCCGCCGACGGCGTGACGCGCGCGCTCGTGCGCTCATCGTCGAGCGACACGCTCGGTACCGATGCACGCGGACGTGTCTGTTCCTGCACGCACACGTTGGCGACGATGCGGTAGATCCAGGTGGAGAGGCGCGCCTCGCCGCGGAAGTACGGCAATCCGCGGTGAATGCGCAGAAACACGTCCTGGGCGAGATCCTCCGCGCGCGACCGATCTTGGACAGTACGGGCTATCAAGGCGAACACCAGATCCTTGTATCGATCGATCAGTTCCTGAAAGGCCCCTTCGTCGCCGGAACGGCAGCGCTCCACGAGCTCGCGCTCGTTGACGGCTTGCATGCGCCGAAGTATTAGAACACGTCGATCCCGGAATTGTTTCAGCCTTCGACGAGCTCAGGCCAGGGTGAAACAATTCACGAAGTGTTCCAGTCTAATCAGGTCGGACAAGTTTGTGGGAGGCGCAGTGGACGACATGTTCATCAGCCCGTTCCTGATACCGGTTACCGCGATCGTGGGCGCGTTCGTCTATGTGATCGTCAAGACGCTCGCGCATGCCCGCGTGCGTGAGCTCGAAATCAGGGAACGGATCGCCATGATCGAGCGCGGTCTGGTGCCCGCGCCCGAGGTCGACCCGCGAGGATTCGATCGCGCGATGAGCCGGCTGGAACGCCACGACTATCGTCAATACGCGAGTGGCGGCCGCCATCGCCGCGCGGGCGTGACGCTGATGGGGGTCGGGTTCGGCTTGATGGTGCTCATTGCGTTCACGTCAGGCGAAGAGTCGGTGGCGATCGGCGTCGGCGGCTTCCTGGTCGTCGTCGGTCTCGCCTTTTTCGTCAACAGTTTCATCGACACCGCGTCCCACCTGCCAGCCACCGATCCACGCTCGTGGGGCGCGCCGCCCGCAGCGCCGCCGAGTCCGCCAGAGCCTCCACGTCCAACCAACGGTTGACATCCGCCGCCACCGACGCCCGCCTGTTTCCCGCCAGATACAGTCTCGCGATCCGTATCGATACAAATCCAATGGGCCGATAAGAGATGTTGACCAGGGCGTATCGCCGGCGATCCGATTCTGTATCGACGTTGACACAGCACTGTCTATAAAGTCATATTAAGTCGTATTAAGCCTCGTCGCTCCATGTAAGTGACGGGGCGGAGCTGTATCAGTCGGCAGTCTCCACTCGTTGAGCCCTCGCGTTCACTCGCTAGCCTAACCCCCAGCCCCACGTCCTTAAACCCGCTTCCTCTAGAGAGTCAGCCATGGCAGACCCACTGATGCTGGCCGGCGCGCACGCCCCGCGATTCACGCGGCCCAGCGCGCCGGAACTCGTCGGCCGTTCGCCCGCGATCACGCGCGTGCAGGAGCTCGTCCGCCGGGCGGCCGCGCTCGACGGCGGCGTCCTCTTGACCGCAGAGCCAGGCACGGCGGTCGATTCGGTCGCGCGCGATTTACATGCGCGCAGCCGGCATTCGACGGCGCCTTACGTTATCGTTGAGTGCGCGGCCGGCGACGCCGCGCGGCTCGATCGCGTCCTCTTCGGCGTGACCGCCGAGGAGGCGCCGACCGATCTCGAGTCGGTCTCGAGCGACAGCCGCATCGCCGCGGCGCGCGGCGGCATCCTGTTTCTCCAGGATGTGACGGAGCTGCCCGCGGGGCCACAGGCGCGTCTGGCGCGCATCGCGCGCGACGGCGAAGTGCGGATCGATCACACGCCGGTGCCGACCGCATTTCGTCTCGTCGCCAGTGCGTCGCCGGGGATCGACGGCGACGTGCACGCGCACCGCTTCCGCGCGGATTTGTACCGGCGTCTGTCGGCCGTGCGCATCGATGTGCCGCCGCTGCGCGAGCGCGCCGAAGACGTGCCCGCGCTTGCGGTGCGGCTCGTCGAAGACATCTGCGCCACGCGTGGGATTGGCGTGCGGACGTTCACGCAAGCCGCGCAGGCGCTGCTGGCCGCGTTGACGTGGCCGGGCAACCTCGCGGAGCTCCATGACGTGCTCGACCGCGTGGTGACCGAAACGCGAGAGGACGTCATTCACGTCGAGCACGTGTTGCCCGCCCTGCAGCTCCATCGCGCGCCGGCGCCCTTCGTGCCCGTGGGCAATCTTCGTGAGGCACGCCTGCGCTTCGAGCGCGACTACATTGCCGCTGTGCTGCAGCACCATGACTGGCGGATGGCAGCTGCCGCCCAAACGCTCGGAATTCAGCGTCCGAATTTGTACAGGAAGGCGCGTCAGCTCGGCATTCCGCTCGCGCGGACGTCCGAGTAGCGTGAGGCTGATATGGGTACGAACGTGATCACGTCATTCGCTTTACTCATCGCGCTCTCGTTCGGTCCGCAGGGACCGCCACACCAGCCGCCGGCGCAGCCGCCCCAGACGCCGCCGCCGGTGCAGGTGCCGAGAGCGCCGGACTTCGTCATCCCGAAGCCGGAGGGGCCCGCCGGGACGCAGCCTTCGCAGCCGGCGGTCGCGCCTGAGCGCTACGTTGTGGGGCCGGCCGATACGCTCTCGATTACCGTCGTCGGCGAGCCGGATCTGACGAACAAGTACCGCGTCGACCCCGACGGCACGATCACGATGCCGTATCTCGGCCGGCAGCGCGCCGAGGGATCGACGGTCGCCGAGCTGCAAAACAAGATCACGACGCTCTTGAAAGACGGCTACCTGCAGAATCCGCAGGTGCTCATCGATGTGGACGTGTACAAAGCCCGCAGTGTGCTCGTGGTGGGCGAAGTGCGATCGCCCGGCAAGGTGCAGTTGACGGGATTGACCATGAGCCTTCTCGAAGCGCTCGCGCTGGCCGGATCGCCAACGAGTGCCGCCGCCAACGAAGTGATTGTCGTGCACACCCCGAAAGCGGGCGAAGTCGCGAAGGAAATCACCGTCAACCGAAGAGATCTCGAGCTTGGCCGTGCGGGCCTCGACGTGACGCTGCAGGACGGCGATCTCATCAACGTGCCGACGGCCAAGCGCTTCTGGATCAGTGGACAGGTCAAGAATCCGGGCAACTACGTCCTCGACACCGGCACGACGGTCGCGCAGGCCCTCATCCTCGCGGGCGGTCTCACCGAGCGTGGATCGGATCGGCGAATCACGTTCATTCGGACGCAGAACGGGAAGATCATCGAAGTCCCGGCCCGCATGGAAGACAAGCTGCAGCCGAACGACGAGATCAAGGTCGGCTCGCGACTCTTCTAGGTGTGTCTTCTCGAATTCAGTACCGGGCCGCTCCGCTCGCACCGACCGCGCAGGCGCGCGCGGCGGAGACCCCGCGACGGCACCCCAACGCGGCTGCCGCGTTGGGGACCCCGCGACGGCACCCCAACGCGGCTGCCGCGTTGGGGACCCCGCGTTGTCGTGGCCCGAGACTCGCGGTCGAAGGTTTGTTGTGAATAGATGCGGGTGATGTACTTCAATCCCACCGGCCAGTTGGGCGGTGCGGAAACCAGCCTGCTCGCGATTCTCTCGAGCGTGCGCCACGCGGAGCCGTCGTGGCCGCTTCACCTCGTCATGGCGGGCGATGGTCCGTTGAGGGCGGCGGCGAGCGTGCTTGGCGTTGCGACGACAGTGCTGCCGTTCCCACCGGCGCTGGCAATACTCGGCGAACACGGTGCACACGCTGAAACTGGCGGCTACCTCCGTCTTGCGGCGCAGCTCGGTCGCGCGTCTCCCGGAGTGCCGGCGTACATCGGTCAGCTTCGCCGTGCGATTCGATCGTTTCGTCCCGACGTCATCCACACCAACGGCTTGAAGATGCATGTGCTCGCCGGATGGGCGACTGCCTCGTTGCCGCTCGTCTGGCACCTGCACGACTACCTCGGTTCCCGCCCGCTCACCGCGACGCTGCTGCGCTGGTCGGTGTCGCGCTGCGCCACGGTCGTCGCGAACTCGAAGAGCGTGGCCGACGATGCGCGAGCGGCGATTGGGCATGGCGTGAAGGTGGTGCCGATCTACAACGCGGTTGACCTCGATCGGTTTTCACCATCGGGCGACCGCGCAGATCTCGACGAGCTCGCCGGTCTGCCGGCCGCGCCGGCTGGGACCATCCGCGTCGGCCTGCTCGGCACGTTCGCGCGCTGGAAAGGACACGAGACGTTTCTGCGCGCCCTTGCGCAGCTCCCGCGCGACCTGCCCATTCGCGCGTACGTCATCGGCGACGCGCTCTATCAGACCGATGGCAGTCAATATTCGGGCGAGGAGCTCCGGCGGCTCGCGGCATCGCTCGGCATGGCCGATCGCGTCGGATTCACCGGGTTCGTTCGTCAATCCGACGCTGCGCTCCGCGCGCTCGACGTCGTCGTCCACGCGAGCACGTTGCCGGAACCGTTTGGCCTCGTGATCGCGGAGGCCATGGCGTGCGGCCGCGCGGTGGTCGTCAGCCGCGCGGGCGGCGCGGCGGAGCTCGTGTCGCACGACGTCGACGCGCTGGCTCATACGCCTGGTGATGCCCGAGAGCTGGCGATACGGATTGCGGCGCTGGCGACCGACGCGTCGCTGCGCGCGCGAATCGGCGCCGCAGGCCGCGCGACGGCGGAGCGTGCGTTCGATCACACGCGGCTCGCGCGCGAAATCGTTCCCGTGTATCGCGACGCTGTCAGCTGTCAGCTCGTCGCCTCCACCGCGTAATGCGCATTCTTCACGTCTACAGCGGCAACCTGTTCGGCGGGATCGAAGCGATGCTGCTCGCCATCGCGCGGCAGCCGGCTGCGTGTGCGGATCTCGGGTCGGAGTTCGCGCTTTGCTTCGAGGGACGGCTGAGCCGAGAGCTGACGGCAGCGGGCGCGCGTGTGCACCAGCTGGCGGAAGTGCGAGCCAGCCGGCCGCAGACGGTTCACCGCGCGAGGCGGGCGCTGGCCGCGCTCGTCGCGTCCGGACGCTTCGATCGCGTGATCTGCCACGCGTCGTGGTCGCACGCGATTTTTGGCGCGGTCGTCCGGCGCGCGGGCATTCCGTTGGTCGTCTGGGCGCACGACGTGCTCGACGGAAAACACTGGACCGAGCGCTGGGCGCGCCGCACGCCGCCGGATCTGGCGATCTGTAACAGCGCGTTCACGGCGACGAGCGTCGGGGCGATCCACAGCGGTGTCCCGCTCGTGGTGGTGCATCCACCCGTCGACGCCAGCCCGATCCGCTTGTCGTCGCTCGAACGCGCGACCGTGCGCGCCGAGCTCGACACGCCGGCGAATGCGATGGTCGTGGTGCAGGCGAGCCGCATGGAATCGTGGAAGGGACACGGCGTGTTGCTCGACGCGCTGGCACAGATGCGCGATCGAGACGACTGGATGTGCTGGCAGGTTGGCGGCGCGCAGCGTCCGCGCGAGGCGGCGTACCTGGAGTCGCTTCGTGATCGCGCGCGCGAGCTGCGGATCGCCGATCGCGTTCGCTTCGCCGGTCAGCGCGCCGACGTGCCGCGGTTGCTGGCGGCGGCCGACGTGCACTGTCAGCCGAACACCAGCCCGGAGCCGTTCGGCGTCGCGTTTGTCGAGGCGCTCGCCGCGGGCCTGCCCGTGGTGACCAGCGGCCTGGGCGGAGCGATCGAGATCGTCGACGATTCGTGCGGGCTCCTCGTACCGCCGTCCGATCCGTCGGCGCTGGCTGCGGCGCTCCAGCAACTTCTCGGCGACCCGTCGCTGCGCGCGCGGCTCGGCATGCGCGCGGGCGTTCGCGCCCGCGAGCTGAGCGATCCGGTGACACAGCTGCAGCGGCTGCACGCGGCACTCGTCAACATGCCGGCGGTTCCCGTTCGAGCATGAGGGCTGAAGCGCTCACACACGCCGACACGCTCGAAGCCCGGGCACGCCTGAGCCTCGGCTCGAGCAACGACGCCATCTATCGCATGGTCGCGGACGCGCTCGCGGCGCGTGGCGTCGCACGCGGACGCCTCGTCGACGTCGGGTGCGGCGGCGGCGCGTTGTGGCGCGCCACGAACGGCCGCTTTGATCAGTACTGCGGCCTCGACGCCGTGCGTTACGACGGCCTGCCCGCTGACGCCGAGTTCCGTCAGGTCGATCTGGATTCGTCGAGTTGGCCGATCGCTGACGGCGAAGCGGACGTCGTGACCGCGGTGGAGACGATCGAGCACCTCGAGAATCCGTGGGCGTTCGTGCGCTCGCTGGTGCGCATCGTCAAGCCAGGCGGATGGGTCGTCATCACGACGCCGAACCAGTTGAGTCTGCTCAGTCTTCTCACGCTGTTCGTGAAGCGGCGGTTCTCCGCGTTTCAGGATTCCCAGTATCCCGCGCATCGCACGGCGCTGCTCGAATCGGATCTTCAACGCATCGCGACCGCGGCCGGTCTCGAAACCGTCGGCGTCGCGTACAGCTGTCGCGGACGGTTGCCGCTCGTCGCGGCGCACTATCCAAACGCGCTCGCGCGGATGTTTCCGCGCGCGCTCTCGGACAACTTGATGGTGATCGGCCGGAGGCCGTGTGGCTGACGCGCCGCTCGGCGCCGCCCCGATGTGGGTGCGCGCCGCGTCAACCGTCATTCGGCGCCTGCCGGTCGGCCGGTTTCGCGCGATGAACTGGATCGGCACGCGCCGGGTCGATCCGTTCTGGATGCATCTTCCACCCGACCTCGGCGAGCTGGCGTACGCCTGCGATCTCCGTGACGGCCTGATGCGTGAGGTGTACCTGACGGGTCGCTACGAGCCGCAGGAAACCGCGCTCCTTCGTCATCTGCTCCGGCCCGGCATGATTTTCGTCGACGTCGGCGCGAACTGGGGCTACTTCACGCTGGTCGGCGCACACCTGGTCGGTGCCTCCGGATATGTGCTCAGCGTGGAAGCCGATCCGCGGGCGTGTCGCGCGCTGCGCGCGAACGTCGAGCAGAACGCACTCGGCACGGTGAAAATTCTCAACATCGCGGCGAGCGACGCGGCGGGCCGTCTCTGGTTTCAGGAGTACGAGCGCGACGCGCGCGACTCCGGGAACTTCGGCGTGGCGCAGTCGACTCTCATCGTCGAGGAGGGCCGGCGACTCGAAATCGAGGCGCGTGCGCTCGACGACGTCCTCGACGAGGCCGGCGTGGATCGGGTCCACGTGTTGAAAATGGACATCGAAGGCGGTGAGGCGAAGGCCATCGCCGGGCTCACGCGCCGGCTGTCGTCGCGCAGCATCGACAACATCAGCATGGAACTGCATCCGTACCACCTGCGCGATTTGGGGACGTCGGTCGGCGCAGTGATCGCGGCATTGCGATCGCACGGGTATACGGCGTGGCAGATCGATCATTCGACGGCGGCGCATCGCGCCTCCGCGTCGACACACGCGGACGTCGCAACGATGCTGACGCCGCTTGCCGAAGACGCCGACGATCTCGGCGACTGGCCGCACCTGCTGTGGACGCGCGAAGACGTGCCGGTATGACGCGCCCACTCACACATGCCCTCTTCGTCAATTCCGGCATCCTTGGACAAAGGACGTTCGCGCGTTTCATCCAGAATGCTTTTACCGGTCAGCAAGAAGGCGTCCGCGCGACGCAGATCGTGCTGACCGAAGGGCTGACGCCCGCCGAGCGAGTGCTGAGGCGCGTGGTCTGCTCCCGCTTATGGCGCGACGGCTGGGCAGGGATGACGAACCTCGATTTCATGCGCTACCGCGCCGAATGGAACGCCGGCTGGCTCGCGCGCAAACGCATCCGGCAATTGGAGCAATCGGGCGAGCGCTTCGACGTCTTGCACTTTCACCGGCAGGCGACCAGCTACGCCAGTTTGCGCCGCATCCGGACGACCCCGACCATCATTTCGATTGATTGCACGCAGCGCTGCGCCATGCAATCGGCGCGGAGCCGTCTCGAGGCTCGCACGTACGCCCCCAATGTCCGCCGCGACGGCGACATCTTTCGCGCCGCACAGCTGATTATTTCGACGTCGCGCTGGGCGGCGGATTGCCTCCGGGACGAGTATCCGGATTGCACGACGGAGATCGCCATCATGCCCAATCCCGTCCAGTTGGACGGGTTCGATCCAACGTGGATCGAAGAGCGCTACGCGAGGGCGAAAGAGACTCCCGGCTATCGGCCGCGTGTTCTGTTCATGGGCGGTGACTTCCGCCGCAAAGGCGGCTACGACCTGCTCGCTGCGTGGCGTGACGGCCAATTGGGGCAACACGCCAGCCTCGATCTGGTGACGAGCTCGCCGGTTGAGTCCCGATTTCTATCCGCTGGCGTGGCCGTTCACGTCGGCGTTGCCGCTCATTCTCCAGAATGGCGGGCGCTGTGGCGCGACGCCGATCTCTTCGTGCTCCCCACTTGGGACGAAGCGTTCGGCATGGTCTTTCAAGAGGCCGCGGCTGCCGGCCTTCCCGCGATCGGGACGCGCATCAACGCCGTGCCTGAAGTGATCAACGACGGACAGTCCGGACTTCTCGTCGCACCGGGCGCATCCGAACCGTTGATTCGCGCGCTGAACCAATTGATCGCCTCCGCCGAACGTCGTCGCGACATGGGCGCACGCGCCCGCGACTTCATCGTGCAGTCTGCTCACCCCGATGCCTACCGCCGAACGCTGGCGGCAGCCATTCAACGCGTGGCCAACAGTACTCAACCAGCTCGAACGATCCGCTAGATGTGCGGAATTGCCGGAATCCTTTTGAAAGATCCGTCGGCTGACACGACGCGCGAGCAGCCGCGCCTCGCGGCGGCGATGGAGCGATTGCGCCATCGCGGCCCGGACGACCTGGGGTTCTACCAGCGTCCCGCCGTGCTGCTGGGCCATCGGCGCCTCTCCATCCTCGATCTGAGTCCGGCGGGTCACCAGCCGATGACGTCCAGGGATGGCGAGTCGGTCCTCGTGCTCAACGGCGAAATCTACAACTATCTCGAACTGCGCCGCGAGCTGGCGGGCCACGGCCATTGCTTCCGCACGGGCACGGATACCGAAGTCCTGCTCGCGGCGTTCACCGAATGGGGAACAGGCTGTCTGGAAAAATTCCGCGGCATGTTCGCGTTCGCGCTGTGGAACAACGTGACGCGGCGTTTGCTGGTCGCCCGCGATCGCGTCGGCGAAAAACCTTTGTACTACTGGCGCGATGGTAGGCGCTTCGTCTTCGCTTCGGAAATCAAGGCGCTCCTGGAGCTGATACCCGGTCGTCCCGCGCTGTCGCCGGAGCAACTCAACGTCTACCTGCACTACCAGTTCGTAATCGAGCCGGAGACGTTGCTCGAGGGGATTCACAAACTTCCGGCCGGACATTTCCTCGAAATCAGCGTGGACCATTGGTACGGCGACCCGCGACAGTACTGGGACATTTCCTCCATCCCCCCGATCGGCGGCGAACCGGCGGCCACGCTGCGCGAAGTCCTGGAATCCGCCGTCGAGATGACGCTGCGGTCCGATGCTCCCGTCGGCATTGCGCTCAGCGGCGGGATGGATTCAGGGGTCATCGCGGCGCTCGCCAGCCGGAAGCGCGCCGACTTGACGGCGTTCACGATCGGCTATCCCGGTCAGTACGACTTCGACGAGCGGCAGGATGCTCGCCGGCTGGCGGAACTGCTCGGAATTCCCTGGCACAGCGCGGAGCTGGCGACCGACGAATTTGCCGCCTTCTTTCCGCAACTGGTCGCGAGCGTAGACGAACCGATCGCCGACGTCGCGGCCTATGGTCATCACGCCGTGTCCAAGCTCGCCGCGTCGCACGGCATCAAAGTCCTGTTGACCGGAATCGGTGGAGACGAGCTGTTCTTCGGATACGACTGGGTGCGGGAGGCGCTTCGGCTGTCCCGCATCAAGATTCATGCGGGCCAGACCGATTCGGCATGGAGCCGCGCCCGTGCGTCCCTGATGCGCCGCGTCATCGACCATCCGGGCCTGTTGAACATCGCCGCCAATCGCAGGCTGCCCGAATGGTGGCGTGTGCGCGTGGATCGCTTCTTCGACTACGGCAAGATCGATTTGGAGCATCCGGACGACTGGGTCTTCTACCAGCTCGATTACCACTGGAAACCCGCATGCCGGTTCTCCGAACAGATCTTCTCCGACGACGTCAATCGCCAACTGCCGCCGGGCAGCGCCTATCGCTTGATGCACGGCTTGACCGGTCACATGTCGGATCCTCAGATCGGCATCTGCAAACTGTTGTTCGACTCCTGGCTCGTCTCCAATTGCCTCGCCCTCGGCGACCGCGTCAGCATGGCCTCGTCGGTCGAGGCTCGCATTCCGTTGCTCGACGCGACGCTCATCGAAACCGTCGTCGGCTTCTGGAGGGCGGGGAGGACCGACGATTCCCAGGGTCACAAGCTCTGGCTGCGCGCGGTCGCGAAGGATTTGTTGCCGCCGCAGGTGCTCAATCGCCCCAAGCGCGGTTTCCTGACGCCGACCGCTCAATGGATGGCTGCGGTCAATGCGCGCTACCGCTCGCACCTTCTTGGAGGCGCGCTCGTCGACACCAACATTCTCGACGGCACCCGGCTCCGTCACTGGATGGAACGAACCCCGGTAGGCCTCCAACGGGACTTCTTCCAATACAAGCTGACGTTATTGGAGCTTTGGAGTCGACTCGTCATCCATGGCCAGAAACCGCATGAGATTGTCGAAGCCAAGTCCGCTCGGCACGCAGTGAGGACGCATGTACCGCAACCAGCCTGACTCGTTCGATTGGTACGCTCAGGCGCCGCAGCCGGAGCTCACCGACGGCGATACCAACGGCGCAAGCGAACCTGAAGAGCACGATCTCGACAAAGAGCCGCTGCGACCCTCTGGGTTCGCCGAGTGGTTCGCGCTCGGGCTGACGTTTCTGCCGGCGCTGCTCTTCCTGCCGGGGAGCCAGGCGTACCGGCTGCCGCTGCGTATCGGTGCCTACGCCATCAGCCTCTACGCGTTCATGTTGTGGTGGTTCGACCGTGCGGGACGCAAGGAAGGCAAGCACCCGGCCGAGCGCTTTCTGCTGCTCGTGCTGCTCGTGCTGGGCCTGGGCCTCGCGCATCCGCTGACGAGCACCCTGCAATCCGGCCTCGCACAAATCGGGTTGTATTTCGCGATCTTCTGTCCGCTGTTCTGGGCACGCGCGTACATCACGACGCGCCGGCAGCTCGTGCGCATCGTGCTGACGCTCCTCGTGTGCAACGGCATCAACTCGATGGTCGGCGTGATGCAGGTCTACAACCCGCAGCAATGGATGCCGCGCGAGCTGTCGGCGCTCTATCAAGGGAACTCGGATTTCTTGATGGCGGCGACTTACATCGGCCCGGGCGGCCGCCTGATTATCCGGCCGCCAGGCCTCTTCGACACGCCCGGCGCGGTGTGCAGCGCCGGCACCATCGCCGCCCTCTTCGGTTTGATCCTGGTCCTCGAGCCGCTCGCCATCTGGAAGCGCGCCATCGCGCTCGGAATGGCGATTGCGGGAATCTCCGCGATCTATCTCAGTCACGTCCGGGTGTCGCTCGTCATCACGGTCGGCATGATGGTCACCTACGTCGTCATGCTCACGGCGCAGAAACAAACCAAGCGCGTCGCCGGCTTCGCGATGCTGTCGGTGGGTCTCGTGATGGGCGGTCTGTCGATCGCGACGGTCCTCGGCGGGGAAAGCATCATGGACCGTTTCTCAACGCTGCTCGCCGAAGATCCGCGCGAGTTGTACTACCGGAGCCGCGGACAATCGGTCGAGTACGCGTTCAACAACCTGCTCGTCGAATATCCCCTCGGCGCGGGTCTCGCGCGGTGGGGGATGATGAACTACTACTTCGGCGATCCACATCAGCTCGACGCGCCCCCGGTGTTCGCCGAAGTGCAGCCGAACGCGTGGCTGCTCGACGGCGGTGTCTTCCTTCTGGGTTTCTACACCATCGCGCTCATCGTCACAGCCGTCTACGATCTCAAGCTCGTCCGCTCGCTCGCGAATCGAGAAGATCGTCTCTGGGCCGCCGCCGTGATCGCGGCCAACTTCGGCACGCTGGCGCTCGTGTTCAGCTTCGTCCCGTTCGGCACCGGGGCCGGCATGCAGTTCTGGTTCCTCGAAGGCGGGCTGCATGGCGCCATGGCGAAGCGGCCCCGCATCAGGACATGAGATCGTGGCTCCTCGTCGCGGGTGACTTCACACCGCTCGGCGGCATGGACGCGGCAAACCACGCCCTCGCGCGGTATCTCGGCCAATCGAACCCTGAACACGACGTCCATCTCGTGACGCACCGCGCGTGGCCCGATCTGCAGGCGCGTCCGCGCGTCACGGTCCACTGTGTCCGCCGCCCGTTTGGCCGCCACGCGCTCGGGAGCGCTCTGTTGGCGCGCGCCGGCGTGCGCGCGTGGAAGCAGCTGCGGCCGGCGGGCGTGCAGCCGATCGTCAACGGCGGAAATTGTCCGATTCCCGGCGCGGTGAACTGGATTCACTATCTTCACGCGGCGTATCGGCCGGCGAATGCGGCGTCGACGTTGCAGCGCGCGAAGGGCGCGCTCATTCATCACCGGGACCTGGCCGCGGAGCGCGCGGCGCTCGCCGAAGCGCCGCTCATCATCTGCAACAGCCGGCGCACGCGTGACGATGTGGTGCAGCAGATCGGCGTCGATGCGTCACGCACCCGCGTCGTGTATTACGGCGGCGATCCGGTGCGCTTCCCGCACGTGACGGCGGACGAGCGCGCGGCTGCGCGTGCCCGCTTCGGGTGGGCCGTCGAGCGGGGGCTCGTCGCGTTCGTCGGAGCGCTCGGCGATCGCCGCAAGGCGTTCGACACCGTGTTCGACGCGTGGGTGCGGTTGTGCGCCGATCCGCAGTGGGACGTCGATCTCGTCGTCGTCGGCAGCGGAGCGGAACAGCCCGTGTGGGCGCGCAAGGCGCGCGAGCACGGCTGCGGCGATCGCATTCGGTTCGTTGGCTTCCGCAGCGACGTGCCCGAGCTGCTCGGCGCCGTCGATGCGCTGGTGCATCCGGCGCGCTACGAAGCGTACGGATTATCCGTGCGCGAGGCGCTCTGCCGCGGCATTCCGGCGATGGTGAGCCGATCGGCCGGTGTCGCCGAGGAGTATCCCGCGTCGCTCGACGATCTGTTGCTCACCAATCCAGATGATGCGATGGAGCTGGTGGAGCGGCTGCAGCGCTGGCGGCGCAATCGTGATGCGTTCGATGCGGCCATCGCCGTACTCGGGCAGCGGCTTCGACGTCGCACGTGGGATCGCATGGCCGCGGAGATCGTCACTGCGGTGGACGAGATGGCGCTGGTCCGATGATCGCCTCGTCCATGAAGGCGCCGCGGCCGATGTTCGCACCGATCGCGGCGTGCTGGGTGTGCGGCGGGCGCGACCTGACGCCGTATCACACGCTGCGGTTCGAGCTCGACGCCTATCGATCCCAGGATCAGGATCACGAGCTCGCGGAATACAGCGGTCAGACGCTCGACCTGATGCGCTGCGCCAACTGCGGATTCGGTCAACCGGCGGCATTGCCGACGTTGCCGCGATACTTCGATCGCATGTACGACCAGCGTTGGGACGCAGGCTGGGTCGCACAGGAGTTCGACGCCGACTACAAGGACTTCATCTTCCGATCGATTCTGCGCGAGCTCGAGCGGCGCGCGGGATCGAGCGGCCGCCGTCTGCTCGACGTCGGGGCGCACACCGGACGATTTCTGCATCTGGCGCGCGAAGCCGGCTGGGACGCAGAGGGGATTGAGCTGAATCCGCGCACCGCCGCGTACGCCGCGGCGCGCACCGGCCTGCCGGTGCATCAGATGAACGCGCAGGCGCTCGCCGATCGCGCCCGTCGCTACGACGCCCTCGTCTTGACCGACGTCCTCGAGCACATTCCCGAGCCGGTCGATCTGCTGGCGACGCTCGCGTCGCTGACGAAGGACGGCGGCGTGATCGCCGTGAAGGTGCCGTGCGGGCCGAGTCAGGTGGTCAAGGAGCGTGTGCTCGCCGCCGTCAGCTCGCATCGTGTGACGCTCGCGGACAATCTCGTGCATGTGAATCACTTTTCGCCGCGCTCGCTCGAGCTCGCGCTCGATCGTGCGGGGTTTGCGGCGTCCGTGAGCCCCGCCGCACCGGAGCTGCAGCCTGCGCGCCCCCGATCGTTTCGCGCGCTCGTGTCGAACGCCGTCCGGTTGACGACCTATGGACTTGCGCGTCTGCCGGGCGGTGTCCACACGCCGCTGGCGCTGAATCTTCAGGCGTTCGGAGTGCGACGCGTCCCATGAGCAAGGCGCGCAAGGCGGCGACGATTGCGGTGTTCGCGTACGTCCAGTACGGACTCGCCGTCGTCACCGGCATCTTCCTGGTGCCGCTCACGCTGCACATGCTCGGCGCGCGCGCCTGGGGCCTATGGCTCGCCAGCAGCGAGGTGCTCGGCTACGCGGGCATGGTCGATCTCGGCATCCTCGGCGTGATGCCGTGGATGCTCGCCGCGGCCGTCGGGCGCAAGGATCGCGAGGAACAGAAGATGCTCGTCTCGCAGGGCCTGTGGCTCGGGACCTGCGTCGGCATCGTCTACGGGCTGGCAGCGGTGGTGGCGTGGCACGTGCTGTCGCCGAAGATGTTCGTCACGGCGGCCGACCGTGCGCTTGTCGTGAAGCCGCTGGCGATCCTGGTGATCGTGAGCGTCGTCTGCTATCCGCTCGCCGTTTACAAATCGTTGATCGTCGCCACTCAGGATGCGTTCTTTAACGGCGTGCTCGGAGTCGTGCAGGGCGTGCTCGGCGTGGTGCTGACGGCTGTGCTGTTGATCAAGGGCTACGGCTTGTATGCCCTGGTTTGGTCGGCGATGATCCCGGCGATCCTCGTGAACGTCGCGTCGGCGGCGCGCGCGGCCATGATCGCGCCGGACCTCGTGTTTGCCCTCTCGCGGCCGCGATTCGGCGATCTCCGCGTGCTGTTCGTCAACGGGTTCGGCGCGTGGCTCGGCGCGCTTGGCTGGCAGCTCCTCGCCGCCAGCAACGGCATCGTCATCATGTACATCGGCCATCCCGAGTGGGTGCCGATCTACAGCTGCACCGCGAAGGTGGCGGCCATGTGCATGCCGCTGACGTGGGTGCTGCCCGATAGCGCGCACGTCGGGCTCGCGCAACTGAGCGGCGAGCCGCGGTCCGCGTCGCGTGTGCGGCACGTCGTGCTGATGATGCAGCGCCTTCATCTGCTCATCGGAGGCGGGCTGGTGTGCGGGCTGCTCGTCTTCAATCCCTCGTTCGTGACGCGCTGGGTGGGCGCGCCCCTCTTTGGCGGCGTGACGCTCAATGCGCTGCTCGCCGTGGGCGTGCTGCTCCATTCGTTCATTCACGGGCTCGTGTCCTCGGCCTCGATCATCGGCAACCGCTTCAAGGTCGGCGTGCTGGTGCTCATCAACGGCGTCTTGCAGACGATGCTCGCGGTCGTGCTCGGCCATCGCCTGGGGCTGGTCGGCATCGCGTGGGCGAATCTGGCGGCCACGGCGATGACGGCGCTGCCGGGCGGCATCGTGCTGCTGCGGCCGAAAGCGTCGCTGTCCGCACGCGGCCTCATGAAAGAGGCCGTCATCCCGTGGGCGATCCGCGGTGTGCCGCTGCTCGCGCTGGCGGGCGTGCTCGGCGCGTTCTATCAATCGCTCGGTCTGGTGATGTCGGCGATTGCCGCCGCGATGGTCTGCGTCGCCTACGCGTGGCAGATGCGGCCGTTGTATGCCGCGGCGCTGCCGCTGAATGCACGGTGGGCCGACTGGCTGGGGCGCGTGAAAATCCTGCCACCGCCACTGCAGATTCCAGCGCCGGTCGGACCTGGGATCGAGAAACCGTTTCTGTGACCGACTGGCACATCATCACGGGCGAGTACCCACCGCAGCCGGGCGGCGTCAGCGATTACACGCGCCGCCTCGCGCGCGGACTCGTGGACGCCGGCGATCGCGTCGACGTGTGGGCGCCTCCCGTCGATCAACCCGAGTGCGCCGATCCCGGCGTGACCGTGCGACGACTGCCGGATCGGTTCGGACCGCGCGCGCTGCGCCGGCTCACGCGCGAGTTGGATCGCCAGCCGGCGCCGCGGCGTTTGCTCGTCCAATACGTGCCGCACGCGTTCGGCTGGAAAGCGGCGAACGTCCCGTTCTGTCTGTGGCTGCAGTCGCGCCGGCAAGATTCGATCTGGGTGATGTTTCACGAGGTCGCCTTTCCGTTCGATCGCCATCAGAGCGTCTCCCGAAACGCGCTCGCCCTCGTCAACCGCGCGATGGCGTCGATCGTCGCCTCGTCTGCGGAACGCGCGTTCGTCTCCATCCCCGGCTGGCGGCAGATGGTGCAGTCGATGATCGGCAACGGTAAGCCGGTCGAGTGGTTGCCGGTGCCAAGCAGCATCCCAGTTGTGCGCAATCCGACAGCGTCTGCGTCGGTGCGTGCGCGCTACGCCGGCGCGCAGCCGCTCGTCGGCCACTTCGGCACGCACGGCACGGCGATCCGCGACATGCTCGACGCGTCGATTCCGCCGCTCGTCGACGCGTCCGGCTGTCACGTGCTGCTCGTCGGCCGTCGGAGTGACGAGACGCAGCGTGAGCTCGTCGCGAGGTATCCGCGCCTCGGCGGTCGCGTGTACGGCACCGGCGTCTTGCCGGACGAATCGGTCTCGCTTCACGTCGCCGCCTGCGATCTGATGCTGCAGCCGTATCCCGACGGCGTGAGCAGTCGGCGCACGAGCGCGATGGTGGCGCTCTCGCACGGAGTACCAATGGTGACGACGCGTGGATGGCTCACCGAGCCGCTGTGGGAAGCATCGGGCGCGCTGGAAGTGGTCGACGCCGCCGATCCCGCAGGGCTGGCGACGGCGGCCGCGCGGCTCCTCGAATCCACAGCGCGGCGCGACGCGCTCGGTACGCGCGCGCGCGCGTTGTATCTGTCGCGCTTCGACATGCTGTACAGCATTCGCGCGCTGCGCGACGCCGACGCGGAGTCGCGTCACCTGACTGCCGTCCAGGCCTGATGCGCATTCTCCTGGTCGGCGATTACCCGCGCGATGCGCGGCTCGGATCGACGAAGGTCCTGCTGAAGCTGCAAGAAGAGTTTCGGCGCCTGGGCCACACGTGTGACGTGCTGCTCGCCGACGACCTCGGGGCCTCGCCGCGGCATCGCCTGCTGCGCTGGGCGCTCGCACCGATCACGGCGTTCGCCGCGATCCGGCGCGCCTTTCGCGAGCATGGTCCCTACGACGTGGTCGATGCCGCCAGCGCCGAGGGATTGTGGGTCGGCGTCCTGCGCGGCGCGGGACTGTTCAACGGCGCCGCGCTCATCGCGCGGTCGAACGGCCTCGAGCATCTGAACTATCGCCGGATGCTCGAGGACCATGACGCCGGACTGCTCGACAAGCCCTGGACGCGCCGGTGGTGGTATCCAGCGGTACGGCTGTCTCAAGTCGCGGCCGCGGCTCGCGTCGCCGACCGGCTGATCCTCCTGAACGGCAACGACCGCGCGTTTGCCCTCGAGCGGTGCTGGAAGGACGAAGCCGCGATCGATCTCGTGCCGCACGGCGTCTCTGCACGATTTCTCGCCGACGCGCCGCCGCCCGATCATCCGCGTGGACGCGGCATCCTGTTCTGCGGCACGTGGGATGCGACCAAAGGCGTGCCGTACCTCGCGTCAGCGTTCTCACGACTGGTCGAGAGCGGTGCGACGCTACAGGCAGGTGGCGCACCGGCGACGCTCACGGTGCTGGGCGGCGGCGTGCCCGCGGAACACATCCGCGCCGCGTTCTCCGAGATCGCGCGGCCGCGTGTGACGATCGTCGATCGCGTCGCGGAAGAAGAAGTCGTCGCGGCCTATCGGTCGCACGACGTTCTGGCGTTCCCATCCACGTACGAAGGATTCGGGATGGTGCTGCTCGAAGCGATGACGCAGCGGCTGCCCGTGGTCGCGACGCCGGCCGGTTGTGCGGATGCACTCGTCCAGCATGAGGACACGGGATTGATCGTGCCGCCGCGCGACGCCGGCGCGTTGGCGGATGCGCTCGCGCGTCTGCTTGCCGAGCCGGTGCTGCGCGCACGCCTCGCCGACGCCGCGTTCCGCCGCGTCCGCGACATGAGCTGGACGCGGACGGCGCACGCAACGCTCGCTGTGTACGAGCGAGCCCTGAGCGAACGACATGTCTTTGCCCACGCCTGATCACGCGCCGGCGCGTCTGACGATCGGCGTCGTCACCAAGAACCGCCCGGCCTCGCTGCGCGAGTGCCTCGGGTCGCTCGCCGTCGTCGGCGACGCGCTCGCAGAAGTCATCGTCGTCGACGACACCGGCGACGTGCCCGTCGATGCCGCGTCCGGGGCACTCGTGGATCTGCCGCCATCGGTCTCGGCAAAGCTGCGGGTGATCCGCCAGACGCGGCACGAGGGGTACATCGTGGCGCGCAACACCATCATGCGTGAGGCCTCCACCGACTACGTGCTGCTCATGGATGACGATGCGGCGCTGCTCGATGGCGTCAGCATCCTCGACGCTCTGCGGCTGCTCGAAGCGCACCCGCGCGTCGGGGCGATCGCGTGCGCGATGGCCGAGCGCGACGGATCGCCGTGGCATCCGGCGACGCAGCCGGCGCCCGTCAACTACACCTGCTACGTACCGACGTTCATCGGCTTCGCGCACATCCTGCGCCGCCGGCTGTTCGTCGAGCTGGCCGGCTATCGGGAGTCGTTTCATTTCTACGGGGAAGAGAAGGACTACTGCCTGCGGGTGCTCGACGCGGGCTTCGACATTATTTACATGCCGAGCGCCCGGGTGGTCCACGCCCCCGATCCGGCCGGACGCAGCCAGTCGAAGTACGTGCGCTACACGATCCGGAACGACTGTCTGTTCGCGCTCTACAACGAGCCGCTGCCGCTGGCGTTGTTGACCGTGCCGGTTCGGCTCGGACGGTATCTCTCGATGAGCCGGGGATTCGACGATCGCGGCGGCTTCGCGTGGATCGTGCGCGAGCTCGTGCGGCAATTGCCGTCGATCATCGGCGGCCGGCGCGCCGTGTCGTGGACCACCGTTCGGCAGTGGCGGCGCGTCGGCCGCACCTGGCCCGCTTTTCCGCAAAGCTCAGGAACATCATGTTTTCGGTCGCGCGCCGTGAGGGTTCGACCGTTGTGAGGAAACACGCGTGACCGGACGCCGCCGCCTGCTGACCATCGCCCATTCCTACTGCGTCGAGCTGAATCGCCGGTTGCCGCAGGAGCTCGCGCGCCGTGGCGACTGGGACGTCACCGCGGTCGCACCGGCCCGCTTCCGCGGGGACTTCGGCTGGCACAAGACGACCGCCAACCCCGACGAGCCGTGCCGCGTGGTTCCCGTGCCGGTGCACTTCGGCGGTCGCGTCCACACGATGCTGTACGGCGGCGAGCTCGCACGGCTGCTGCAGGAGCCCTGGGACGTCGTGCACTGCTGGGAAGAGCCGTACGTCGCGTCCGCCGCGCAGATTGCGAGCGCGACGAAGCTTCGCGTGCCGCTCGTCTTCGCGACGTTCCAGAACATCGTCAAGCGGTACCTTCCGCCGTTCAACTGGATCGAGCAATCGGCGATGCGGCGGGCCGACGGATTGATTGCGTTCGGTCACACGGCGCGGCGTGTGCTCGACGAGCGCGGGTGGCAGCAGCCGGCGCGCACGATTCCGCCCGGCGTCGACGTGAATCATTTCAGACGAGATCCCGAGCAGCGCGAGCGGACGCGCCACGAGCTCGGTTGGCGCGACGACACGCCGGTCATCGGGTTCGTCGGCCGCTTCGTCCCCGAAAAAGGCATCAGCGTCCTGACGAGCGTGCTCGATCGGTTGAAGACACCGTGGCGCGCGTTGTTCATCGGATCGGGACCGCTGGAGTCCGACGTTCGTTCGTGGAGCCGCCAGTACGGCGATCGTGTTCGCGTGCAGACGTCGGTGGCGCATCATGAAGTCCCGGCATATCTGAATGGGATGGACATGCTGTGCGCGCCGAGCCAGACGACGGCGAAGTGGCGCGAGCAGTTCGGGAGGATGCTGACCGAAGCGTTCGCGTGCGGCGTGCCTGTGGTCGCCTCGGACAGCGGCGAGATTCCGCATGTCGTCGGCGATGCGGGCGTGATCGTCGGCGAAGGCGACCGGGACGCGTGGGTCGCGGCGCTCGAGGCGCTCGCCGGCGATCCCGATCGGCGCGAGGAGCTCGCGCGCCGCGGCCGCGATCGCGCGGAGTCGGTGTACGCGTGGCCGGTGATCGCGCGTCAGCACGTGAACTTCTTCAAGGTGCTGACGCGATGACCCCGGCGAACGACATCGCGCCTCGCCTCTCGGTCGTCATCCCGACGTTCAACAACGTCGCCGTGCTGGCGAAGTGTCTCGAGAGCTGGCAGACGTACGCGTCCGCCGAGCCGATCGAGATCGTCGTCATCGAGGACGGGTGCCGGGACGAGACGCCGCAGTATCTGGCGAAGGCCGCGGCGACGCCATGGGGCGTTCGTCATGTGCGCTGGATCCACGAGACCAACGTGCACGAGCTGCGCGCGACGAACCGCGGACTCCAGGAGTCGCGCGCGCCGATCGTGATGACGTGGCACGACGACATGTTCGTCCGCGTCCCCTGGCTCGTGCGGGAGCTGCTCGACACCTTCGACCGGTATCCCGCGATCGGCCTGCTGTGTCTCAGTCGCGGGCTCACGTGCGCGCCGTACGACGAGCCGATCGCGACGTGGGACGACGTCATCGATTGGCGGCGCTTGCAGAGCACCATCGGACCTGGTCCGCTGAACTGGTTTGCGCTGTTCGAGGTCGACGCGGTGATTCGCCCGTGGGCCGTGCGCCGTGCGTGCCTCGATCGCGTGGGCCTGCTCGACGAGGCGTTCGTGCCGACCGGGTGGGACGAAGCCGATCTCGCGTTTCGCATCCGCGAGGCAGGATGGAAAGTCGCCGTGCACGGCTACGAGCGCGTTGGCGCGTTCAAGCACCTTGGCAGCACGACGTTCACGAAGTACTCGCTCAATCTGGAGCGCGACCTCGACAATGGGCGTTTGTTCTACGGGCGTTGGGATGAGGCGATCCGCCGCGGCAGCGCGCGCGCGCGCCGGACGTGGCGGCGTCCGATGACGGCAGGCGCGTGGATGCACACGCTTCGCATGATCGGGAGCTACGCGGTACCGAGTCGCCGGCAGGCGATGCTCGACGGCGAGTGGTGATGGCGGCCAGCGATCGGATCGTCGCGGAAGGTGCGGATCGCTACCGGCGTCCGGGCCTCGTCGAGCGCCTCGCGATGCGCTTGTCGAAGCTCGCGTGGCGTCCCTCGATCCGGCAGCCGTTGAAGAAGATGTACCTTCGCGCGCTGACGCTGCAAACGCGCGGCAGGGGATTGCCCGCGTCGTTGCCCGGCGGCGAATCGGTGCGCGTGCTGCCCGAGTACGGCTTTCTGTCCTGGAACCCCGACGAGTACCGAGCCTTTCGTGAGGCGGTCCGTCCGGGCATGACGGCCCTCGACATCGGTGCGAACGTTGGCGCGTATTCGCTGCTGATCGGACAGTGGGTGGGATCGAGCGGAGCGGTGTTTGCGTTCGAGCCCGCGCCGGACGCACACGACGGACTCCAGCGCCACATCCACCTGAACGCGCTCGACGCGGTCGTGACGCCGGTTCGCGCCGCCGCCGGCGCGGCTTCGTCGACGTCGCGCTTCGTCGTCGGGACGACGGCCGGCGAAAGCCGCCTGGCGACCCCGTCGACGCTGGCGGCCCTGGCGACGACGTCCGGCGGCGAAGCCACGACGGTCGACGTTCCAGTGACGACGATCGACGAGTTCTGCGCGCGCGAGCATCTGACGCCGGACTTCATCAAGATCGACGTCGAAGGCGCCGAGCTCGACGTGCTTCGCGGCGCGCGCGACACGATTCGGCGGACGCGCGGCCGGTTGTCGCTCTTCGTCGAGATGCATCCCTCCATCTGGCGCAGCTCCGGTGTGACGTTGGCCGACGTGCGCGCGGAGCTCGACACCCAGCAGCTCGACGCCGTGCCGCTCACGCCGACTGATGATCCCTGGGCGATCGAAGGCGTCTGCCTGCGGCTGGTCGCACGATCCTGATGCGCATCCTCATCGCGAACGACGGCTTTGGCGACGAAGGCGGTGTCCAGCGCTATCTCGACGCCGCCGTCGGCGGTCTGCTCGCACGTGGACATGAGCTCGCGATCCTGCACCGCGATCCGATCGCGCCGGCCGATCGCGTGCCTTCGATGGCCGCGCTGCCGCAGTTCAGCGTCGCCGGCGCCGGCCTCGACGCCGCGATCGCGGCCGCTCGCGCGTGGGCGCCCGACGTCTGCTTCTCGCACAACATGAACGTGCTGGCGATCGATCGCCGGCTCGCCGAGGTGGCGCCGGTCGTCAAGTTCATGCACGGCTATTTCGGGACGTGCGTCAGCGGTCTCAAACGATTTGGTCTACCGATGGTCGAGCCATGCCAGCGCACGTTCGGCCCGGCCTGCGCCGCGCTGTACTTGCCGCGCCGCTGCGGTCACCTGAGCGTGACGGCGCTCGTCGAGGAGTATCAGTGGGCCGCCGAACAGCACGCGCTGTTCTCCAGCTATCGCGCGATGGTGGTCGCCAGCGAGCACATGCGGCGCGAGTACATCCGCAACGGCATCGATCCCGGAGTGATCCACACGAACCTGCTGTTCCCGACGTGTGCCGTCGCGTCAGAACCGTCGCAGCCTGGTCCGCAGCCGAGTGTCGTGTTCATGGGACGCATGACGACGCTCAAGGGCGGCGATCTGTTGATTCGCGCTGTCGCCGCCGCGTCGCGACGTCTGCCATCGCCCATTCGCTTGACGATGGTCGGCGATGGACCGCAACGGCCGGCGTGGCAGAAGCTGGCCACGGATCTCGCGATCGATTGCACGTTCACCGGGTGGCAAACCGATGCCGCGCGCTTCGACGCGCTGCCGCGTGCCGATCTGCTGGCCGTGCCGAGCACGTGGCCAGAGCCGTTCGGGCTCGTCGGTCTCGAAGCGGCCGCGTTCGGTGTGCCCGCCATCGCCTTTGACGTCGGCGGGATCTCGGAGTGGCTGCGGCCTGGCGTGAATGGTGTGCTCGTCCCCGGCGATCCGCCGCGAGCAGCCGCGCTCGCCGACGCGCTCGTCGACGCGTTCTCGCGCCGGCCTGAGCTGACCGCGATGCGGCACGGCGCGCTCGCGGTCGCGCGCGAGATGTCGCTGGCGCGTCACCTCGACCGGCTGGAAAAGATCTTCGCGCGCGTCGCAAACACCACGGCGGCCTCTTGTCGCGCAGGCCTTTAGATCAGGTTACAGAATTACCCTCTCCACCACGGAGGACACGGGGGACGCGGAGGCAACGCCTGTTTTGGGACAGGACTTGAGCCTCCTGTCCTCCGTGTCCACCGTGGTGGCGAGGTTTCAACGATGATCAAGAAGCGCATCACGGTGACGGGCGGCGCGGGATTTCTCGGCCAGTACGTCGTCGAGGCGTTTGCCGCGCGCGGCCACGACGTGTTCGTCCCGAAGCATGCCGACTTCGACCTCACGCGCGAAGCGGACGTGCATCGGATGTACGACGATGGCCGTCCCGAGATCGTCATCCATCTCGCGGCTGTCGTCGGCGGCCTGGGCGCGAACGTCGCCAACCCGGCGAAGTTCCTGTACGACAATCTTTTGATGGGCCTGTACCTGATCGAGCAGGCGCGCCAGCGCGGCGTCGCCAAGTTCGTCACGGTCGGCACCATCTGCGAGTACCCCAAGGTCACGCCGGTGCCGTTTCGCGAGGAGGCGTTGTGGGACGGCTACCCGGACGAGGCCACCGCGCCCTACGGCATCGCCAAGAAAACGATCCTCGTCCAGGGCCAGGTCTATCGGCAGCAATACGGCTTCGACGCGATTCACCTGCTGCCGGTCAACCTGTACGGCCCGCGCGATAACGTCGATCCGAAGACGTCGCACGTGGTGCCGGCGCTCATTCGCAAATGCGTCGAGGCGATCGACCGGGGCGATCGACACGTCGTGTGCTGGGGCGACGGCTCGGCGACGCGTGAGTTTCTGTACGTGGCCGACTGCGCCGACGCGATCGTGCTCGCCACAGAACGCTACAGCTGTGCGGATCCGGTGAATCTGGGTTCGGGCCGCGAGGTGTCGATGCGAGAGCTGATCACGCTCATCAGCGAGCTCGTCGGCTTCACGGGCGAGATCGTCTGGGACACGACGATGCCGAACGGCCAGCCGCGGCGCTGTCTCGACACGCGCCGTGCCGCCGAGCGCTTTGGATTCCGCGCGACGACCGATTTTCGCGAAGGCCTCGCGCGGACCATCGAATGGTATCGCCGCTCACGGCCATGAGGCAGATGCGCGTCGCGATCTGTGACGACTTTCGGGAGGAGCGCTGGCCGAGCATGGATCGTGTCGCGTCGATGCTGCACAGTCAGCTGAAGCAGCATCACGCCGACGCCTTCGATGCCGATCGGATCTGTCCGCCGTTCCTGCGCGCGGCCACGCGAGTCCCGCTGGCGGGCCAGTCTCGCATGGCGTTCAACGCCGACCGGTTTCTGAACCGTTTCTGGCGCTATCCGCGCCACGTCGAGGCGCGCGCGCCACAGTACGATCTCTTTCATATCGTCGACCACAGCTACGCGCATCTGGCACACGCGCTGCCGGCGGTGCGCACGATCGTCACGTGCCACGATCTCGATGCGTTCCGGTCGGTGCTGGCGCCGGCGGACGAGAAGCGATCGGGCGCGTTCCGCACGATGACCGGCGACATCCTGAGCGGTCTGCAGCGCGCGGCGCGCGTCATGTGCGACACGGCGTCCATTCGCGACGAGTTGGCCGTGCGCGGTCTCATCGCGCCAGAGCGGCTGGTCGTGACGCCGCTCGGCGTCGACCGCGTGTTCTTCACGCCGCGCGACGAGACCGCCGATCGCGCGGCATCGCAGGTGGTGCCGGTGCCGGCCGGCGCCATCGAGATCCTTCATGTCGGCACCACGGCGGAGCGCAAGCGCATCGACGTGCTGCTCCGCGTCTGCGGCGCGCTCGGCCGGGAGATCCCGCAGCTGCGGCTCACGCGGATTGGGGATCCCTTCACGGTGGAGCAGCAGCACGTGCTGCGCGACGCTGGCCTCGCGGATCGCTTCACCGCCGTCAATCACGTGGACGAATCGACGCTCGCGGCGCTGTACCGCCGGGCGGCGCTCGTGCTCCAGCCGTCCGCGCGCGAAGGATTCGGCCTGCCGGTCATCGAGGCGCTGGCGTCGGGCACGCCGGTCGTCGCGAGCGACGTGTCCGTGCTGCGCGAGGTCGGCGGCACGGCCGTCGAGTACTGCACGGTCGGCGATGTCGACGCATGGCGCCGGAAGGTCGCGACGCTGCTGCAGGAGCGCCGCGATTCGCCGCTTCAATGGAGCGCCCGGCGCGAGCGCGGGCGCGAGCATGCGCGCCGGTTCACCTGGGAGCGGTTTGCGGCTGACGTGGCGCAGGTGTACCGCGACGTGGCCGCCGAAAGCGGGATCGACGCGGGGAATCAAGTCGAGCGATGGCGAGCCCACGCGTAACCGTGACGGGTGGCGGCGGATTCCTGGGCCGGTACGTCGTCGCCTCGTTCCGCGATCGCGGCCATGACGTCTTCGTCCCGCGGCGTGTCGACTACGACCTGACGCACGAAGCCGATGTGATGCGGCTCTACGCGGACGCCAAGCCCGAGATCGTCGTGCATCTCGCCGCGGTGGTCGGCGGCATCGGCGCCAACCGGACGCAGCCGGGGCGGTTCTTCTACGAGAACCTGCACATGGGCACGATGATGATGGAACATGCGCGGCTTCGCGGCGTGCGGAAGTTCGTCGGCATCGGGACCATCTGCTCGTACCCAAAATTCACGGCGGTGCCGTTCAAGGAAGACGATCTCTGGGAGGGTTACCCCGAGGAGACGAATGCACCGTATGGCCTGGCGAAGAAGATGATGCTCGTCCAGGGGCAGGCCTATCGGCAGCAATACGGCTTCAACGCCATTCATCTGCTGCCCGTGAACCTTTACGGGCCGGGGGACAACTTCGATCCCGAATCGTCGCACGTCATTCCCGCACTGATTCGCAAATGCACCGACGCGATCGATCGGGGCGCCTCCGAGATCGTCGTGTGGGGCGACGGCTCGGCGACGCGCGAGTTTCTGTACGTCGAAGATTGCGCGGAGGCGATCGCGATGGCGACCGAGCGGTACGATGGCGCCGAGCCGGTGAACATCGGCGCGGGATTCGAGATTTCCATTCGCGATCTGGCGGCGCTCGTCGCCGAGAGCTGCGCGTTCACCGGGCGCATCTGCTGGGACACGACGCAACCGAACGGCCAGCCGCGCCGATCGCTCGATACCTCCCGCGCGACGACGCGCTTCGGCTTCACCGCGTGCACGCCTTTCAAGGAAGGCCTCGCGCGGACTGTTGCCTGGTATCGGCAGTCTGGTCCGGCTGAAGCCGGACGCCACCGACATCGGCAGTCAGGTCCGGCTAACGCCGGACACCACCTTCCTCAGAAATGAAAGTCGTCCACGCCGCGAAATTCTATCCGCCGGTGCACGGCGGGATGGAAACCGTCATCGGCGATCTGTGCGACGGCACGGCGGGGGAGTGGGACGTCCAGGTCGTCGCGGCCAACGATTCACCGCGCACCGTTCGCGAACGCCGCGGTGAGGTGGACGTCATTCGAAGCGCGGCGTACGGCGCCGCCGCCTCGGTGCCGCTCTGCCCGGCGCTGCCATGGCATCTCTGGACGGCGGCCGCCGACTGCGTCGTGCTCCACGAGCCGAACCCGATTGCCGGCACGGCGCTGTGGCTTCGCACGCCGGCCAGCCGTCTCGTCATCTGGCATCACAGCGATCTGCTGCGGCCGCGGTGGGCGCTGCCGACCTACAGCCGGATCGTGCAGCGGATGCTCTACCGCCGTGCGGATTGCGTGATCGTGTCGAGTCCGGCGCTCGCCGCAGAGTCGGCGCTCGTGCAGTGGGGGCAGCGCATCGCGGTGATTCCGTTCGGCATCGATCTCGAACGCTACCGTCGCACCGATCGCGAGTGTCAGACGCGTGTGGACGCGATTCGCGCGAGCGCGCCAGGGCCACGGCTGCTGTTCGTGGGCCGTCTCGTGTACTACAAGGGACTGCACGTGCTCCTCGACGCCGCTCGCGAGTGGCCGGGCACGATCATGATCGCCGGCGACGGTCCGCTCGAACCGGCGTTGCGCGCGCAGGCATCGGCGCTCGGTGTCGCAGACCGCGTGCGGTTCGTCGGTCACGTGTCGCATGACGACCTGCCCGCGTACTACCAGGCCTGCGAAGTGTTCGTGCTGCCGTCGATCGCCAAGACCGAAGCGTTCGGCGTCGTGCAGGTCGAAGCGATGGCCGCCGGACGCCCCGTCGTCAGCACGCGGCTGCCGACCGGCGTGCCGTGGGTCAATCAGGATGGCGTCAGCGGGCTGGTGGTCACACCAGACGACGCTGCGGCGCTCGGTGCCGCATTGCGACGCCTCGGTCACGATCGCGAGCTGCGCCAGCGGTTGGGCGACGGCGCCCGTCGCCGCGCCGACGCATTGTTCTCACGCGATCGGATGGTTCGCGTGTTTCGCGACGTCGTGGAGGCCGTCGTCCGATCGCCCGAACGGCTCGACGAACAGCTCGCGCAGCTGGCGGCGGTGCGATGAGCCGCGCCGTGAAGCGCGCGCTCGACGTCGCGCTGGCAGGCGCGGGGCTCGTCCTGTCGGCGCCGCTGTGGCCGATCATCGCCGCCGCGATCAGGATCGACAGTTCCGGTCCCATCTTCTATGGCCAGAGCCGCGTCGGCGAGGCGGGACGCCACTTCATGGTGCTGAAATTCCGCTCGATGGTCGCCGACGCCGAGCGTGGCCGCGGTCCGCTGCAGGCCGACGTCGACGATCCGCGAATCACGCGCGTCGGTCGCGTCCTGCGCGCGACGGCGATGGACGAGCTGCCACAGCTCTGGAACATCTTCCGCGGCGACATGAGCTTCGTCGGCCCGCGCGCGCTGCGCCCCGAAGAGATTGAAGTCGACGGCCGTGGCGCGAGCGTGCCGCTCGACGCCATTCCAGGTTTCCTGCAGCGATGCACCGTGCCGCCGGGGCTGACCGGCATCGCGCAGATCTACGCGCCACGCGACGTGTCGAGGCGCCAGAAGTTTCGCTTCGATCTCTTGTACATCCGCCGCCGATCGCTGCGGGTCGACATCTGCCTGATCCTGCTCTCGTTCTGGATCACGATGCGTGGGACGTGGGAAGCGCGCGAGAGAAAATTTTGACGGCAAAAGCGCCCATAGACGCCGCGATTCGTGAAGGGCATTACGCCGCGAAGCAGATCTTCTGCAAGGATCGGCTCGTCGCCTGGAGTCATCGGCGGCGGTTCGACGTCGGTGTGCAGCTCGCGCGGCGCTTTCGCGGACAGCGCATCCTCGACTACGGCTGCGGCGACGGCACCTTTCTCGCGCTGCTGTGGGCGACCGTCGATCGTCCGGCTTCGGCCGTCGGCGCCGAGCTCGACGAGTTCCAGATGAACGATTGCCGGACGCGTTTGCATCTCCCCAACGTCCGCTTCGAACCGATTGCCGCGCTCGATGGCGACGAGCATCGCCAACAGTACGACGGGGTCGTGTGCATGGAAGTCCTCGAGCACGTGGTCGCGGTCGACCGCGTGATCGATCGGCTCTGGCGCGTGCTGCGCGACGATGGGACACTGATCGTCAGCGTTCCCGTGGAGACGGGGATGCCGTTACTCCTGAAGCAGCTCGTCCGCCGAGCGGCCGCGTGGCGCGGCGTGGGCGACTATCGCGGCGCCAATCCGTACACGATCGGCGAGTACGTCGCGAGCGTCTTTGCCGGATCGGCGCCACACATCAAGCGACCCATTTACAACGTTCACGGCGACATGCCGTTTCACGATCACAAAGGCTTCAACTGGCGTGTGCTCCGTGATCGGCTGACGCGGCGTTTCACGATCGATGAAGTCGTCGCGTCGCCGCTGCCGTGGCTCGGACCGCGTTTCGCGACGCAGATCTGGTTCGTCGTCCGTAAGAAACCCGTATAATCAGCGCGCCAGCGGCCCGCGCGAGGAGAGCGAGTCTTCGAGCGCCGCAGCGCGGGCGAGCGGGGGTGGGGCGCCGCGAGCGGATGAAAAATATGCACGACGCAGTCATTGTCGGCGGGGGCCCCGCGGGGCTTTACGCCGGCTGGAAGCTTGCCCGCGCCGGCTTCCGCGTCGCGCTCTTCGAGGAACATCCCACCAGCGGCCAGCCGGTGCATTGCACCGGCGTCCTCGCCGCCGACGCGTTCGAGGAGTTCGAGCTCCCCGACGACAGCGTCCTGAATCAGCTCCGAACCGTCCAGTTTCACGCGCCGTCCGGCAACACGATCGAGTACGCGACGCCGACGGTCGAAGCCGTCGTGATCGATCGCGCGCGGTTCGATCGCCGGCTGGCGGAGCGCGCGGCCCTCGCCGGCGCGGAGCTGTCGTACGGCGAGCGCGTGACGAACGTCGCCGTCGACGGCGGCGGCGTGCGCGTCACCACGCCGAGCACGTCGGTTCATGCGCGCGTCTGCGTGCTGGCCTGCGGCGCGAGCTACGCCGTCCAGCGCAAGCTGCGGCTGGGGATGCCGCGCCTGCTGCTGCATTCGGCGCAGGCCGAACTGCCGGCGAGACGGCTCGGTGACGTCGAAGTGCATTTCGGCGAGCGCGTGGCGCCGCGCGGCTTCGCGTGGGCCGTGCCGGTGCAGCGCGAGCGTCCGTACGTGCGCATCGGCGTCATGTGCGCGCAGCACGCCGATCGCCATTTCGATCGCATGCTCGAGGACATCGCGCCGCGCTGGGGGGTCGAGCGCACGGCGCAATGCCAGCCGCGGCAGAAGATTCTGCCGCTCGGCCCTATCGAGCGCACCTTTGCCGAGCGCGTCGTCGTGCTCGGCGACGCGGCCGGCATCGTCAAGCCGACGACCGGCGGCGGCATCTACTACAGTCTGCTCAGCGCAAGTCTCGCCTGCGACACGCTGACTGGTGCGCTTGGGCGCGGTGACACATCCGCCGCTGCGCTCGGCGAGTACCAGACGCAATGGCGCAAGCGCCTCGGATCGGAGCTGCGCTGGCAGCTCGTCCTGCGCCGCATCGCGCAGCGCCTCACCGACGAGGACATCGACGGCCTGTTCGCGCTCGCGCGCACCGACGGTCTGATGCCGCTCGTGCGCCGGACCGCGGCCTTCAACCGCCATCGCGACTTCATCGTCGCGCTTCTGAAACACCCGCCGGCACGGCGCGTGCTCTTCCGGGCCGCGCTCGCCTGACCGTGGCGGCGGCCCGCCCCACTGCAGTCCTTCTCGCGTACGCCGGAACCCTCCTCCTCGCGGTTTCGGTCCGAATCCTTTACCTCGGCGTCGCCACACCGACATTCGAGAGCCACTACTGGACGCTCTCGACCTCCCTGCTGCAGGACGGCTCGTTGAGCATCGGCGGCGTGCGAACGGCCGCATTCGAGCCTGGCTATCCCCTGTTTCTCGCGCTGGCGCGCACGCTGGTCGGAGACCGCGTGCTGCTGGTGCAAGCGGTCCAATGCATCGTCGCGTCTCTCGGCGCGGTGTTTCTGTGCCGGCTCGCGACGGCTCTCTCCGGCAGATGGCCGGTGGGCGTCATCGCCGGAATGATCTACGCAGCGTACCCGCTGCTGGTGCGGCACTCGGCCGATCGCACCGATGCGGCGCTGATGACCATGCTGCTGATCGCGTTCGCCGGCGAGTTCGTGGCCGCGACGACACGTGCACGCGTGGCCGCGGCGGGCGTGTGGCTCGGGCTGGCCGTACTGACGCGCGCGATGGTGTTACCGCTCATTCCCCTCGGAGCGGCCATCCAGTGGCGGACCAGAGGCTGGCGCGCTGCGGCTGCCCTGACATTGTCTGCGCTGATCGTGATCGCGCCGTCTGCGATCCGCAATTACACGTTGAACGGCGCCCTCTTGCCGACGCGCAGCGGGATCAACCTGTTCATCTCGAACTGCGAATACGCCGCGAACATCTTGCCGGACTACGGGCCTGACATCCTGGAAGACTACGCGGTGTCGGTTCTCGAACCGCTCGGAACCACGCCGGTCCCGGCGTCGCCTGCGATCGAACGAACGAACGATGTGCTCTGGACGCGTTACGCGCTGGAAGAGATGAGACGGCATCCTTGGAGAACCGCCGGCCTGAAGATGAGAAACGTGTTGTATTTCTTCTCGCCGTGGCTCGTGCCGTACCATGAACCGAGCGCCACGACGAAGATTCAGCTCGGCGACGGCGGAAGCTTCACGGTCGAAAACAGCCCGCGTCGCCGCGCATTCGATCAGATCGTGTACGCGGTCTCCTACACGCCTGTGCTGGCACTGGCCATGGTGGGCGTGTGGCTGCGGCGCCACGACATCCGCCGCGATGCGATCCTGTGGTCCATCGTCGTCACGTTCGTGGTGGCGCACGCGGTCTATTTTCCGACGACGCGCTACCGCGTTCCGATAGAATTCGTGTTGATCTTCTATGCCGCGATCTCGATGGACGCGTGTGTTGAGGCTGTCGCGCCGCGATATCGCGATCGTCGCTGAAGCGGCCGCTCTCGTCATTCCGGTCGAAGTCGGGCTGCGGTATCTGTCGTTGGATGCACTTCTCGTGCGGCTTGGCCGAGCCGGTCGAGGCG
>MNEX01000073.1 GCA_001917905.1 Acidobacteria bacterium 13_1_40CM_65_14 | reverse complement strand
TTTCCCGGCCCTTCCACAGCTCCGATGACGCGCTTCGCGCTCGCGGCCGCGTCGATGGTCGCCGTTGCTGCGCCCGCGCCACAGCGGCTCGCGATTTACTACGGGTATCCGAGTGTCGTCGAACAGGCGGGTGGCGACATCGCGTGCGCGGCCGCGGTGTTTGCGTCGTACGACGCCATTGTCTTTGGCGACGGCCTCGAGCTGCCGGACGAAGACACGTCCGATCCCGGGCTCAAAGCGGAGCGTCAGCGCGTCGCGCAAATCATCCGCGCCATTCACAACACACCGCGGCGGCCGGTGGTCTACGGATACGTCGCGCTCGGGTCGACGCAGAACCTCGCGCTCGCCGAGATCGACCGCCGCGTCGAACGGTGGCGGATAGTTGGCGCGGACGGCATCTTCTTCGACGAAGCCGGCAACGATTTCGGCGTCGACGCGATGCGCCGGCGCATGACCGTGTGCGCGGCGCACGGCCGGGGCCTGCGCGTGTTCATGAACGCGTTCAACCCCGACGATCTGTTCTCGGAGGCGGCCAGCCGTCGCGATGAGTGCGACGGAAGGCTCGGCCCGCGCGACGCGCTGCTCGTCGAATCGTTCGCCATCCGCAACGGCGATTTCGAGCCGGTGAGCCGCATCGACCGACGAGCGTCAGCGGCGCTCAAGTGGCGGCAGCGAACCGGCGTGCGCGTGTTCGCGGTGACGACGACCGACGGTCGCCCGTTCAGCCGCGAGGAATTCAACTCGGCGTGGCAGCATGCGGCCGTGCGCGGGTTCGATGGCTTCGGGTGGGGCGAGCAGAATTTCAGTGCGGATAGCCGGCTTCCTTGGCGGGGTCAGCCGTAAATTCACCGTCACGCTGCGATCAAGTCAACAAAAGCGCTACGAAGACACGAAGACGCGAAGGCGGAACACACCGGCCGCGGAACACACCGAACGCGCAGAGTTCGTTGCAGAATAAAACTCTCCACCACGGAGGACACAGGGGACGCGGAGGAAAAATCCTGTTTCGAACAGGTTGAACCTCCTGTCCTCCGTGTCCCCCGTGGTGGCGATTTAATTCTAGGCGATCGCGAGCGCAGGCCGTCGCTCCGCTTCGCGGATTCGCACCGGCTGCTCGGGCTCGGCTTCGGCCGCGGACGGACGCACGAGACGGTCGTAGCTCATACGGTACGCGTCGACGAATCGCTGCTCGGTGAACCACCGGAGCGCGCGATCGCGCGCGCGGGCGCCGAAGCGCTGGCGCTCTTCTGGCCAGTTGAGCAGCGTCCCGATCGCTTCGGCCAGCGCCACCGGATCGCGCGGATACACGAGCAGCCCGGCGTCGCTGAGCGCTTCGCGCACGCCGCCGACATCGGTCGCGACGATCGCCGCCTTGGTCAGCATCGCCTCGACGAGTGCGTAGGGAAACGCTTCCGACACACTGGCGAGCGCGACCACGTCGGCCTGCTGCAGCACCGACCACGGCTCTTTCGTCGTGCCGGCGAACACGACCGTGTTCTGGAGTTGACGCTCCTCGACGCGCTGGAGGCACTCGCGGTAATAGTCTTCGTCACTCGCCGAGCCGTAGAGACGGAACTCGACGTCCGGCACGGTGCGCCGCACGAGCGCCGCCGCCTCGATCAGATCCAGTTGCCCTTTCAGCGGGAAGATCAGCCCGACGTTGACGACGGTCGGCCGATCGTGCGGCGCGCGAACGCCTGGGCAGAATGTTTCCGGATTCACGCCGTTGTAGATGACGCGAATGCGCTCCGGCTCGGCGTGACGCCACAGTTCCCATCGCGTGTTGTATTGACAGACGGGTGAGATCTGATCGGCGAACGCGTAGTTCACGTCGTTGATGGTGTTCACCAGACGGAACAGGAACCAGCGCACGAACATCGACTTGATGCTGCGTCCGAGATTCAGGTACTGCTCGCGCAGGTAGACGCCGTGCTCCGTGAGCAGGTACGGCGTGTTGTACCGCAGCTTCGCCATGATGCAGGGAAGTCCGCAGAACGCCGCGGCGGCCGAGTGCGTGAGATCGACGCGCGGCGCCTCGACCGCCAGCGGCAGGAGCAGCCGGTGCAGCAGCCGGAACGCGTCGACCAGATCGGTCAGCGACGGCGTTGGCTCGTTCGGGTAGGCCTGGCGCCACGCCCGCTGCATCGTGCCGACAAACAGGTCCCACACCAGCGGATGTGTTTGCGTGCGGTGGTAATCGAAATGCCGGAAGTGCTGGTGCATCCGCAGCAGCGTGAGGCCAAGCGCGCGCGGCGGGAGCGCCGGCTCGACCTGCTCGTTCAGGAACGCGGCGTACGACGGCAGGTACTCGTGCTCGATGTCCTGCTTCGTCGTCGACCAGCGCCGCTGCAGGTAGTCGGGGAACGACGCATGATCACCGTATTCCGCTGGATCTTCCGTGCCCCACAGCGGCACGGTGATGACGCCGCGCACATTCGGGGCAAGCGCGTACTGCGATTCCAGGTACGGATGCATGGTGACCGCGAGCAGGGTGAAGTCCACTTCGCCGAGCTCGTTGGTGAGCGCATGGCACCACGTGCTGACGCCGCCGCGGTGATAGGGATACGTGCCTTCGGTGGTGAGCAGGACGGACGGGCGGCTCATGATCGGTGACGTGGCGTGAAACGGACGCGCGCGGGCTGGCCCGCGAGCAGCGCGGCGCTCGGGTTGTCGAATTCGACTTCGATCGTGTGGGCGCCCGCATCGCCGGGAAGAGGCGCGATGGTCTTGATGCGTCCGGCATACTCCTTGGTCGATCTGCCGACGCGCACCGACGCGGCGTCGCCGCGCACGAGACCGTTGACGATCGAGGGCGGCACGTCGACGTCGACGATCATCGGGTTGACCGTGGCCAGCTTCACGAGCGCGGCGCCCGCGAGCAGACGGTCGCCAGGCTTCACCGGGAGTTCGGCCACGAGCGCGTCGCCTGACGCGCGGACGGCGAGATCGCTGAGCCGCTTCAGCGCGAGTGCGAGCTCGCGTTCGGCTTCCGTTTGGCGCAGCCGCGCCTGCGTCAGCTCGCCGATGCGGTCCTGACGCTGTCGCTGCTGGTCGGCGATCTGCAAATCCGCCTGCGTCTGCGCCTGAAGCGCCTGCGCCGCGGCGAGCGCGGCGGACGCGTCCGCGGCCCGGCGCGCAACCGCGAGATCGTCCGCGGCGACTCGCACGGCGATTTGCGCGTCCTCGAGCTCCTGGCGGGCGACCACACCGCCGTTGGCGAGGGCCACCAGCCGCCGCTCGCGCGCGACGGCCTGGTCGTATGCAGCCTGCGCCCGTTCGGGTGAATCCTTCGCCTGACGGTTCGGGACCTGCTCTGCGTTCCGCTGGGCGACGGCAAGCTTTTCCGTCGCCGCGGCGGCGGGAATCGCGAGCGCGTTGATCGACCGGTCGAGCAGCTCGACCGTACGCTCGAGCTGCGCCGTCTGCGTTCTGGCCTTCTGAACGTCGAACGCGTGTTGGCCGACGACGCGCCGCGCATCGTCGTCGTCGAGCACCAGGAGCGGCTGTCCAGCCTGAACGCGGTCACCAACCTCGACCATGACGCGCTGGACAACGATCGGCGTCGGCAGGGCGATGGTGTCCACGTCGCGCGGTCGCGTGAGTCCGGGATAGCTATCGGCGAACCGCGGTTCTTCAGAGGAACTGTCGGCGGTGATGTGTTGCCGCGCGACGGTGGCGCTGGCGGCGATGGCGGCGACCAGGACGCAGATCACCGAGCGCCAGGTACTTGTCGCACCGAGGGGAACGAACGTTCTGTTTCCCGTCAAAAGCCGAGGGTCCGCCACCGCCACGCGATATGGATGAGCAACGCGCGTGCCACAGCTCGAGCGGAAAATCGCGCGGAAAATCGGTGCGTCGTGGTGCATGAGGGAAATTAGGCGAACGAAATGGTACTCATCAACCGTACGGCTGTAGCAAGAGTCTCACTCCGACTGGCGCTACACTGGTTTTCAGCTTCGTGTAGCGCGGCCCTTTAGGGACCCCTTTAGGGCCGCGTCCGCGGGGCTGAAAGCCCCCGCGCTACATCAGGTGAAAAAGCATCTAGCGCGTCAGCGCGGGCTCGCTGGGTTTCTCCGCTGGTTCGAGGAATCGGCCATCGATTGATACTCGCGCAGCAGCTTGAGTTGGTACGCTCGAAAGCTGTCGTAGATGTCGTCGCCGAGTTTGAGGTCCATTCCCGATTCCCAGAAATCCATGCCGCGTGATTCGAGCACGCGGCCAATCAGCGTCTTGACGTCGATGTTGAGGTAGAAAACCAGGTGGGGGGCGATGGCGAAGCCGTAGACGTTGCGCAGCCACTGGCGATCCACACCCCGCACTCCGGCGCGGGCGAGCGCAGTGAAGATGTAGCGATCCGAGAGCACGACGAAGCCGGCCTTCAGCGCCGGAATGATTTCCTTCTCCAGACGATCGGCGAAGTCGGTCGCGTACAGCAGCACGAAGGTCAGCTTGTTGAGGGTGTTGCTCGACTTGGCGATCTCGATGGTCGGCTGCATGAGCGGTGAGCGCGTCCAGCCGGTTTCGATCACGCCGTAGCCCTTGACCTCGAGCCACTCGCGCAGCAGTTGAATCTGCGTGCTGCGTCCCACGCCGTCGGTCCCTTCGATGGCGATCAGTTTCCCGGGATACCCGTCGATGGGCAGATACGGAATGCCGCGGCCGTAGTAGCGGCCCGCCTGACCGTTGCCGTTCAACCCTTCGATCGGATCAGACGGGCTCGTCATCAACCATCTCCACCCGGCTCATTTTGACATGCTGCGTGACCAGCGTCCGGACGTAGCGCTGCTGCTCGGTAATGCTGCCTTTGGCATCCACGACTTCGAGACCGAACTCCTGCACCAGTTGATCATACTCGTCAAGCACTTTGCCCTGAAACAACCGGAAGCTCTCCACGGGGTTGGCGCTCCAGCCGAGATCCATCCCTGCCTCGTAGAACTTGAGCTTCACGCGCCGCGCCATCAGACGATCCACCGACACGTCGATCGGGACGCGGAAGTACAGCGTCAAATCCGGCCGCACGGCGAAGCTATAGAGCTCCCGCACCCATTGCCGGTCCACGCCGCGCGTGGCGTCGCGCGCGAACGCGGTGTACGCGTAGCGGTCGGCGAGCACGATCATCCCGGCCTTGAGCGGCGGGACGATCTTGTACAGCAGGCGATCAGCGAAGTCGGTCGCGTGCAGCAGGCTGAACGTCATCGGGGTGAGCGCGTTTTTCTTCTTGCCGGTCTTGGTCGCCGCCTTCACGAGGGCGGACGAGTTCCATTCGGTGACGAAGACGCGGTGCCCTTCGGCGCTCAGCCACTTCGCCAGCAGTCCCAGCTGCGTCGTCTTGCCGGATCCGTCGATCCCCTCGACGACGAACAGCTTGCCCGGGTACTCGTGGGGTTGCGTGAGGGTGTTCAGCATAGACGTTTCCGCTCACCTCGATGCGAAGCGGCTTGCCGGCCAGGCGCTCGAACGGCCCGGCGTGACGAGTCGCGGCCCACAGCTCCAGTTCCGCGTCTCCAGACGTCCGCACCTGCAGCAGATCGTCCCCGCCGCGATCGTGAAGCTCGAGGCCGGTGATGGTTTGCGCGTGACTGCGGTCGAGGTTCTCCGCCAGCCGCAGGATCGCGGCGAGCGTGCGCACGACGCGGCGCGCGCGGCGGGGCAGCGCGCTGAAACCCTCGTGCCGCCGCTTCGGCGTCGCCTGACGGTGATAGCGCGCCACGAGCGCGATCGTTTCGATCTCCTCCGGCTCGAACCCGCGGAGATCGCCGTTCCTGATCAGATAGCAGGAGTGTTTGTGGTGGCTCTCATAGCTGATGTGAACGCCGACGTCATGGAGGATCGCGGCGAACTCCAGCCACTCGCGCTCGCGATCGGTCAGACCGTGAATCGCACGCGTTTGATCGAACAATGCAATCGAGAGGCGCGCGACCTGTTGCGCATGCTGCGGCCAGTAGTTGCACCGTTCGGCCAGCTCGTACACGCTGCGCCGCCGGACGTCCGGATACCGATCCGCTTGCGCGATCTCCTTGCGGTGCCGGGCGATGTAATCGAGCACCAGACCTTCACGCAGTGACAGATCACACAGTGTGATTTCGTCGGCGCCCAGTCCGCGCAGCAGCTCGTCGAGCAGAATCGCGCCGCCGACCGCGAGATCGGCGCGGCGCGGCTCGAGACCGGGTACGCGCAGGCGTTTGTCGAGGTCGAGCGAAACCAGCTCCTGGCGCACGCGCCGAATCTGCTTGGCCGGCACGCGGCGATTGCGGAGCGGCGCGCCGGGTGTGCGGCCTTCGGCGGCGGCGGCAACCGCGCCAAGACTCAGAATCGTTCCCGACGTCCCGATGACGCGATCGAAGCCCGCGCGGTTGATCTGCTGGAGGTATTTGCCAATCTCGCTGTGGATGTGGCGCGCGAGCTTCCGTTCGTCGCGCGGCTCCAGCGGATCGGCCTTCACGAAGCGCTCGGTCAGCCGGATGACACCGAGCTTGAAGCTGCGTCCGAGCTCGATGGCCGCGCCCGCGCCGCGCGTCACTTCCACGCTGCCGCCGCCGATGTCGATGACGACGGCGACGTCGCGCGGGACGCTGACGCCGTACACGGCCGCGGAGTGGATGAGGCGGGCTTCCTCTGTTCCGGAGATGACGCGTGGCCGGATTCCCGTCTGACTGGTGACAGTCTTCAGGAACTCTCCGCCGTTCTCGGCTTCGCGGACCGCGCTGGTCGCGACCGCAATCACATCGTCCACGCGGTGCGATTCGGCCAAACGCCTGAATTTCGATAACACCTGGAGTGCCGCGTGCATAGCCTCAGGCGTGAGCGCGCGGCCATCGAGTCCACCGGCACCGAGGCGGACCATCTCTTTCTCCCGATCAATCACCTCGAAGGAGAAATCGGGACGGATCTGCACCACGATCATGTGGATGGAATTGGTGCCGATATCGATTGCTGCAATTCGCATGGTCTAGGCTTTAACTATAATGAAGCGCCTGGCCAAACCTCGAATCATGCCCACCCGTCGTGCCCACCTGCTTAGACGTCGGCTCGAACGCCTGACGCGCCCGCTGCCCGCGCTCGAGGACGGCGACGTGCCGGCGCTGCATCGCGCGCGTGTCGCGTCGCGACGGCTTCGCGAGCTCGTGCCGATGCTGCAGATCGACGGCGACGTCGCGCGAAAGCTCAGCCGCCGGCTGCGCCGGATCACGGCCCGTCTGGGAACTGTACGCGAACTGGACGTGCTGATCATGCTGATTGACGAGTTGCATGTTTCTCGCCGTGAGCATCGCGAGGCGCTCAGCCGCGTGGCCGTCGCCGTGGCCCGAAAACGCGACGACGCCCGGAAACGGATGTTCGACCGATTGCCCATCGCCAGCATGTGGCGAGTCGCCAAGAGGATCGCGCGGCTTGCGGACGAGCTCGAAGAGATCGAAGAGTCTGGCGGCGCCGCGGTCGCGCGACGGTGGCAGTGGGCCGTTGACGCGCGTGTCGCCCGGCGCGCCGAGCGCCTGACGTCGGCGATTGAGGAAGCGGGCGCCGTGTATCTGCCGGAGCGGCTGCACACCGTGCGCATCGCGCTCAAGAAACTTCGCTACGCCGCCGAGCTCGCGGCGGACATCGCCGGCGACCGGTTGACGCCTGATATCCGAACTATGCGGCGTGCGCAGGACACGCTCGGCCGCTTGCACGACCTGCAGGTCCTGATCGATCGCGTGCGCCAGGTCCAGGCCTCGCTCACGCCGCCGAGCGTCGCACTCTGGCGCGCGCTCGACGCGCTCGTCACCGCGCTCGACAACGACTGCCGCCAGCTCCACGCTCGCTACATGCGCGTCCGCGGCGATCTCGAAGCCGTCGCCGCTCGTCTCGCGCGGTCGCAAGCGGACGCCCCGCGCGCGCACGCGCGGCGCGCCGGTTAGCAGCCCGTGGTGCAACTCCATCTGCATTCGAGCGGCGATGCATCCCTCCTCCACGCCGTCGCGGCTGCCGCGCCGGGTACCCCGGGGCTGGCTGCGTTGCTCCTCCCTCAAATATTCCCGATATGCTCGGTCGTCGCGCCTTGCCGCACGCCGTGCGCGACATCGATTATCGGGCTCTCGGTGCAACGATGGAGTTGCACCACGGACTGCTAGCGCATGCCCGGTCCCTACGAGCTCTATCTCATTCGTCACGGCATCGCCGAGGAACGCGGCGACGCGTGGCCCGACGACGCCAAGCGGCCGCTCAGTGAAGAGGGGATGACGCGGATGCGGAAGTCGATGCGTGGACTCGCCCGCATGGACGTGACGCTGGACATCATCCTGACGAGCCCGCTCGTGCGCACGCGGCAGACCGCGGAAATCGTCGCCGGCGGTCTCGACCCGCGTCCCTCGATTGTCGCCGTCGACTCGCTGGCGCCCGACGGCGCGCACGCCGCCGTCCTGGCCGACCTCGAGAAGCATGGCCGTAAGACGCGCATCGGTATCGTCGGCCACGAGCCCGGCATCGGCGAGCTGGCGGCGCGCCTGATCGGATCGCGCCACGCGATCGAATTCAAGAAGGGTGCGATCTGCCGGATCGACGTCGACGAGCTGCCGCCAGGCGGACCCGGCGATCTGCGCTGGTTTCTGCCGCCGAAGTTCCTCCGCGCGCTCAAGAAGTAGCCGCCTTCGCGCTGGCCGCTTCTGCGCCCAAGGCGAGGCTTTAGAGGATGTGAAAAAATCACGTCAACGCAAAGGCCGCTAAGACCGCAAAGAAGGTTCTTTCGAAAAGATGCTTTGCGGCTTTGCGATCTTTGCGTTCAACGTGATTCTTTCACAAGCTCTT
>MNEX01000195.1 GCA_001917905.1 Acidobacteria bacterium 13_1_40CM_65_14 | reverse complement strand
TCGTTCGATGGCGGGTCAGCGTGCGGCGCAGCACGTCGCTCAGTTGCTCGACCATGCGCGCGGCGCCGCTCCGGTCGCCGTCGCGCACGAGCACGGCAATCGTGTTGAGCGTGTTGAACAGGAAGTGGGGATTCAGCTGCGCCTGCAACGCCGCGAACCGCGCGCTGGAGAGTTGCTCAGAGAGGCGGGCCAACTGGATTTCGCGGTCGCGCGCCTCGACGAAATACCTGATCGCGTGTTCGATCCCGACGACCGCGAGGTAGACCGCGACGCCGAATGGAAACGTGATGAAGAGCCAGCTCACGAAATATTTGGCGGGCGGGTAGTACAGCGCCGACGGCATCAGCACCAGCTTCAGGACGGTGCCGGCTGCCGCCCACGCCGCACAGAACAGCAGCGAGATGGCAAGATGCAGGGCCGCACGCCGCGCCAGGTGCGGTCGCGACAGCGGCCAGCGTCTGGCGATGACGAAGACCGCGGGCGTGAGGAACGCGTACAGCAGCCAATCGCCGCTCGCGAACAGCAGCTCCGGCAGACTTGCCGGTGAGCCGTCGCCCAGCCGTCGCTGCGCCACTTCGTTGACGGCGCCCAGAACAGCCGGACCCATCCACGCAGCGGAGACGAGCATCCACGGGCGCACCCGCGAGGGCAGCGGCACACGCGCACACTATCGCGAGCGTTCGATCGCGTGCAATGATTCGACCGCGGACGACCGTTCGCGTCAGCCCACGCGCCGTTCGCGTATTCGTGATTGCCCGCCGCCCGCCGCGGACCGATGCTGCGCCCATGCGTGTGACCTCAACTCCTGCCGTCATCGACGCGACGAGGTCCGTCGCCTCCACGAAAGCGGCCGCTCGCCTCGTGTCACTCGACGTGGTGCGTGGCGCCGTGATGGTGCTGATGGCGATCGATCACGTGCGCGTCTACTCGGGACTGCCGGCCGGCGGCCCAACCGCCGGCATCTTCTTCACGCGCTGGATCACGCATTTCTGCGCGCCGGCCTTCGTCTTCCTGGCCGGCACCGCCGCATTCCTGCACGGCAGAAGACTCGACGACGCCGGCAGGCTCGCACGCTATCTCGTGACGCGCGGCGCCGTGCTCGTGCTGCTCGAGCTGACCGTGATTCGCGTGGCGTGGACCTTCAACGTCGACTTCGCGCACTACATTCTGGCCGGCGTGATCTGGATGCTCGGCTGGTGCATGATCCTGCTCGCAGCGCTGGTCTGGTTTCCAGCCGCCGCCGTCGGGATCGCCGGCGTGATCGTGATCGCCGCGCACAACGTCGTCGATCTCGTCCCGCCTGCTCGGCTGCAGACGCTGCATCCATCCTGGATCTGGCAGCTTCTGTATTTTGGCGGTGTGTTCCAGGTGGGCGGCGGCGACGATGCGCCGGCTGTTGCGGTGCTGTACTCGATCGTCCCGTGGATCGGCGTGATGGCGGCCGGCTACGGCTTCGGAACAATCTTGACTCGAGAGCCGGCGAAGCGCCGCCGGCTCTGCCTGATGATCGGCCTGTCCGCGATCGCGCTCTTCGTCGTCCTTCGCGGTCTGGATCTCTACGGCGATCCGCGCCACTGGAGTACTGCGCCGGCGAGCGCGCCGCCGGCGCTGTTCCGGTTTCTGAACACGACCAAGTATCCGGCGTCGTTGCTCTTCCTGTTGATGACGCTCGGTCCTGTCATCGCGCTGCTGCCGCTGGCCGAACGTGCGCGCGGCGCGGCCGGCGGCGTGCTGGCGACGTTCGGTCGCGTGCCGATGTTCTATTACCTGCTGCACATCCCGGTCATTCACGCCGCGGCGCTCGTCGTGTCGTACGCGCGCGAGGGCCGCGTCAACGCGTGGCTCTTCGCGAATCATCCGATGATGAATCCACCGCCGCCCCCGGGATATACGTGGAGCCTTCCGCTCCTGTACGTCGTATTCGTCGTCGTGATCGCGCTGCTGTATTTTCCGTGTCGATGGTTCGCGCGCGTCAAGTCTCGCCGGCGGGACGGCTGGCTCGCCTATATTTGAACAATGGATTCTCTGTTTGACTCCGCCGGACGCGTGCGTTATTTTTTGCGGCGAGCGCGTAGGACGCCGCCCGTCCGCGGAAAGGGACTGAGTCCCACCTACTGTTCGACCTCAACCGAATAACGCTTCTTTCGGCCCGCACGCGGACACCGGGCGCTTTGCGAAAGGAGCGCGCGTGTCTACTCGTTCTCTTCCTCTCCGTCCGAACCTCGACCAGCTCAAGATCCAGGCGAACGAGCTGCATCGCGCGCACCGCGAGCAGCAGCCGTCCGCCGCCGCGCGCATCGCCGCGCACCATCCGGAGATGAAACAGCTGTCGCCGGCGGAGGTTCTGGCGAGGACAATCGCGCTCGCTGACGCGCAGCTCGTCATCGCACGAGAGTACGGCTTCGACAGTTGGTCGAAGCTCAAACACCACGTCGAGCTGGCGGACGCTGTCGCGAAGTTCAGTCCTCACCCGCGGTTCGACGAGGCCGTGGCCGCGATGGACGCGGGCGATCTCGATCGCCTCGGCGCGACGCTGCTGCACCACGTCGCCGGGAATCCCGCTCGCGGCAGGCTCGAGGGCAAGCTGCCGCCGCTGCCGAAGAACAGCCCCGAGATCGCGCGACTGCTGTTGGACGCCGGCGCCGACGTGCATGCGCGGACGCTTGGTCCGCACGCCGGCGACACCATGGGACTGCTGGTCACGAGCAAGCAGGCCAGCGACGCGGACATCACGGGACCGCTCATCGATGTCCTCCTCCAGTACGGCGCCAGGCTCGATCTGAAAAGCGAGGGCGCGCTGGACGCCTCCCTGCAGAACCATGCGCCGCGTGCCGCGGAGAAGATGATCGAGCTTGGAGCCAAGGCGGATGTGCTCGCAGCCGCGGCACTGGGCCGCATGGACCTCCTGCGCGGATTCTTCGACACCAAAGGACGCCTGCTCTCTCGTCCGCGTCGTCATGGCCAAGAGATGTCTGATCGCGATGCCATCGGGCTGGCAATGCTGTACGCATACGTCCGCGAGCAACACGAAGCCGTTGACGACCTGCTCGAGAAGGACGGGAACTGGAACATGACCGGCGTCAACAACGGCGCGGCGCTGCACCGCGCCGCGTTTGCCGGCGATCTCACGATGGTGCAGCGGCTGGTAGGGAAGGGCGCCGATACGAGCAACCGGGACAATCCGTTCAACTCGACGCCGCTGTCGTGGGCCGACCACAACAAACAGGACGCGGTCTTTCAGTGGATGCGCGAGCATTGCCGCATCGATCTGCACGACGCGGTCACCTTCGATCTGCGCGACCATGTCGAGGCTCGGCTTCGCGAAGATCCATCGTCTGTCAACACGCGCGTCGACCACTGGGACATTCCGCAGGGCACGCCGCTGCATTGGGCCGCGTCGATGAACCGCGAGGAGGCGGCGAAGATCCTTCTCGAGAAAGGCGCCGATCCGAACATCCTCGCCGGCAACGGCATGACTCCGCTCGATGTGGCTGACGTCGACCATGCGGCCGCCGTTCGGTCGCTGCTGGAGCAGCACGGCGGCAAACGGACGGCCGCCGCCAAGCGCGCGCGCGCTCGCCGCCGTCCGGAGTCATCGGTCCCGTACCGCATCGACGAGAAGCAGCGCCTGCTCCAGGTGCGCCAATCGATCGACGAGAAGGAGTGGGACACGATCCTCGCCGTGATGGCGGAGCAGAGGCTTACCGGCCTGGACGCCAATGGCCAGATGACGGACGCTGTGCTCGCGCGGATCGCCGAGCTCGATCACGTCACGCGGCTCGAGCTGAATTTTTCGAAGCAGATCACAGATGACGGCCTCGAGCACCTCGCGCGCATGTCGCGCTTGCAGCAGCTCGATTTGAGCTGGCTGCCTGGCATCTCGGATGCCGGCGTGGCGAACTTGACCCCCTGCGATCAACTTGAAAGCGTGAGCCTGATGGGCACCCCAACCGGCGACGGCGCCATCAATGCGCTGACCGGCAAGCGCAGGCTCCGTCACTTCAAATCCGGCAACCATGTCACCAAGGCTGGACTGCCGCTGTTTCACCAGTTTCCGGCGTTCAAGATCTGGGAGGGGCGCGAACCGGCGTTTTCGCTCATGACATTCACGCCAGAACCAACGTCGCTGTTGCTGCGCGGCTCCTTCACGAACGAGGCCCTTCGCAGCCTGGTGGGACTGGACGGCCTGTTCGCGTTGAATCTGGATCACGACACGCTTGCGGTGACGGCCGCCGGCCTCGAGCCGCTCGCGGATCTTCCCCATCTCGGCTGGCTGGGATTCGATGCCACCGACGAAGCGATGCCTCGCATCGCGGCGATGCCGCACTTGCGTTTTCTGATGTGCCAGGACACCGTTGCCGGCGACGAAGGCTTTGTTGCGCTGAGTCGCTCGCAGTCCATCGAATACATCTGGGGGCGTCGCTGCTACAACCTGCGCGGACGCGGATTCTCCGCATTGGCGACGATGCCGGCGCTCCGCGGACTGTCGGTGAGCTGCAAGAACGTCGATGACGAAGCGTTGTCCACGCTGCCTCGCTTTCCGGCGCTGACGCAGTTGATGCCGATGGATGTGCCCGACGCCGGCTTCCGTCATGTGGGCCGGTGCGAACAGCTTGAAGCCCTGGAATGCATGTACGTGACGGACATGACGGACGCGGCGACCGCGCATCTCGCTGGCCTGTCCAGGCTGACGTCCTATCGAGCGTGGACCTCTCGGATCACGGACCGGAGCCTCGAGGTGCTGGGACGCCTGTCATCCCTCGAGCGCCTGCTCTTCGAGAACATCGCAGGAATTACCGATGCGGGCCTCGCCGCTCTGGCTCGCCTCCCGCGGTTGCGCGAGATCGAGCTCGACATGCTGCCCAACGTCACATCTGAAGGTGTCGCGTCTTTTCCCGCTCACGTCCGTGTGAAGTCTTTGCTCTCATGACGATCGTCTTTCCCGACTGGCTCGAGCCGATGGCGGCGACGCTCACACAGGAGCGGTTCACCGGGCCGGAGTGGATCTTCGAGCGCAAGTTCGACGGCATCCGCCTGCTGGCGTTCAAGCAGGGATCGGACGTCCGCTTGTTCTCACGCAACCGCCTGCCGCAGAACCTGCCGTCCATTGTCGAGGCGATCGCGAACCTGCCGGTCGGCGACGCGATCCTCGACGGCGAGGTCACCTGGAACAAAGTCGCCTACCACGTCTTCGACATCCTCTGGCTCGATGGCCGGAGCGTGACGTCGCTGCCGCTCGACCAACGGCGCGCGCTGTTGTGCGGCTTGCCGCTTCGCGCGCCGCTGCAGCGCGTGACCTCGCTGGACGATCCGAAGCCGTGGGAGCGCGCGTGCCGCGAAGGGTGGGAAGGCGTCATCGCGAAGCGGCGTGACTCGACGTACGAGCACCGCCGCTCGAAGCACTGGCTCAAGATGAAATGCGAGGCGACCGAGGACCTCGTCGTCGGCGGCTTCACCGATCCCCAGGGTGGACGCGTCGGCCTGGGCGCGCTGCTCGTCGGCTACTTCGAGGGCGACGACTTTGTGTTTGCGGGCAAGGTCGGCACCGGCTTCGACACGAAGCTGCTGCTGGAGCTCCGCGCGCGGCTGGATGCGATCGAGATCGCGAAGTCGCCGTTCACGAAGGCCAAAGGGCTGCCGCGCCTGCGCGCGCACTGGGTGCAACCCGAGATCGTCGTGCAGGTCGCCTTCATCGAATGGACGGTGCACCGGAAGCTTCGCCATTCGCGGTTGATCGGTGTGAAAGCGTGATCACGCATCCCGAGAAGGTGTTGTTCCCGCCCGACGGGAACAATGCTGGGATCACGAAGGGCGAGCTCGCCGCCTACTACGAGGCGATCGCGCCAGTCATGCTGCCGCACATCCGCGCGCGTCCCGTCACGATGGAGCGATACCCGGCCGGCATCGACAAGAAAGGATTTTGGCAAAAGGACGTCTCAAAGGGTTTCCCTGAGTGGCTGCAGCGCGTCGAGGTTCCGAAGAAGGACGGAACGGTGCATCATCCGCTCGTCACCGATACGCGATCGCTGCTCTGGGTCACCAATCAGAACACCATCACACCGCACGTGTGGGTGTCGCGCGCGCCGAACCTGTATTACCCCGACGTCTGCGTCTTCGATCTCGATCCGTCAGAAGAAGCCCCGGACGTGCTGCGCGCCGCCGCGCTCGCGCTTCGCGACCTCTTGAAGGAGCTGGGCCTCCCGAGTTGGGTGAAGACCTCGGGCTCGAAGGGCTTCCACATCCTCGTCTCGCTCGACGGGAAATCCAGAACCGGCGAAGTCGCCCGGTTCGCCCACGCCGTCGGGACGATCCTGGTCAAGCGCGATCCGCAGCACCTCACGCAGGAGTTCAGCAAGGCGGACCGCGGCGGGCGCATCCTCGTCGACACCGGGCGGAACGGCTACAGCGCGACGTTCGCCGCCGCGTATGCCGTGCGCGCGAAGCCTGGTGCGCCCGTGTCCGCGCCGTGCACGTGGGAGGAGATCGAGCGCGGCGAGGTCGGCCCGCGGACGTTCACGCTGCGGACGATGGCCGGCCGCATCGCGAAGGTCGGCGATCTGTGGACCGACATGCGCAAGCGAGCGCGATCGCTGCGGCGTGCGACGGAAAAGCTGCGGCGTGACTAGAGCGGTTGTTTCACCGCGCCTGTAGCGCGGGCCGGTCCTGAAAGGGCCGCCCTATGTCACCGGCGTCTTCAATCCGCCATGGCAAACGACGCGCGCTCCAGCTACCGCTTCGCGTTCGATTCCGCCTGTGCACGCAGGCGCGCCTCCTGCTCCCTGAGCTCGGGCGTGAACTCGGCACCGAAGTCCTCTGCCTCGAAGACCTGCCGAATCTCGATCTCGGCGCCGCCCCCGAACGGGGCGCGCTTGAGCCACTCGATCGCCTCTTCCTTTGATTTCACCTGCCACAGCCAGAAGCCGGCGATGAGCTCCTTCGTCTCGGTGAACGGGCCGTCGGTCACGGTCTGCTTCCCTCCCGAGAACTTCACGCGCGCGCCCTTCGAGCTCGGGTGGAGTCCCTCGGCCGCGAGCATCACGCCGGCTTTTACCAGCTGTTCGTTGAACTTGCCCATCTCGGTCAGGATCTTCTTGTCCGGGAGGGCACCCGCCTCAGAGTTCTGGTCGGCCTTGACGATAACCATGAATCGCATGTCGTGTCTCCTTAGGTTTTCTGCAGTTATCTCTCTTTCTATATACACGTCGAATGAGGAGCCACGGGATCGACAGGCTCAACATTTCTTTTGCCAAGATTGATCGTAGGGCGGCCCTTTCAGGGCCGCCATTAAGTACAGTGTGACGGCTGATTTTCGAGGATTCTGAAGTCTGAAATGTGAACACCGGTATGAAGATGACTCGACGCCATTTCGGCGCGCTGGCTGGCAGCGCGGTCGCGTCGGTCGCGTTCGGCGGCGCGTGCCGTTGGAGCGAATCGCTGGTGGGGCGCCGCTTCAGCGATGCCGGCGCCGGTGAGGGCAACGACGGCAGACTCGCGGCGCGTCCGCGCGCCAACGTCACCACGTCCGCCGAGAGACGAAGCGCGCTCGGGCTGGACCGAGGGCGTGACGCGATCCTCCAGTTGCCGGCGAACGCCGCGAGTACTCCGCTCCCTCTGTTGGTCCTTCTTCACGGCGCGAGCGGCAGCGGCGAAGGGGTGCTTCGGCGGCTCGGCTCGGTCGCAGACGAAGCGGGCGTCGCCGTCCTCGCGCCCGATTCGCGCGACGTCACGTGGGACGCGATCCGCGATGGTTTCGGCGGCGACGTGACGTTCGTGAACCGTGCGCTTGAACGCGTGTTCGAGACCGTGGCCGTCGATCCCGCGCGGATGGCGGTCGGCGGGTTCTCCGACGGCGCGACGTACGCGCTCTCGCTCGGGTTGATCAACGGCGACTTGTTCCGTCGCATTGTCGCCTTCTCTCCGGGATTCGTCGTCGCCGGCACGCCGCACGGAACGCCGGCGTTGTTCATCTCGCACGGCACGGCCGACAAAATTCTTCCGATCGACCAGTGCAGCCGCGCGATCGTTCCCGCATTGCGGACGCGCGGCTACGATGTCACGTTCCGCGAGTTCGACGGCGGGCACGAGGTGCCGGCGACTGTCGCGGGCGACGCGATGCGGTGGGTGGCGACCACGTCGCCGTAGTGCGCGGCCGCGGCGACGCCACATGGACCTATGAAAACCACACGTTTCGCCTTCGTGCTCATCGCGTCGAGTGTGCACGCTAGTCGTGGCGCAGGGCCTGAATCGGATCCAAACGGGCCGCTCGAGAGGCCGGATAGCTGCCCGCGATCAGGCTGACGACGAAGGCAAAGCCAATCGCGCCGGCGACGAGCCAGAGCGGCAACGAGAACAAATTGCCGGTCGGCCCGCCCTGGCTTTGTATGTACACGTTCGCGCCGAAGTTGATCACGCGTCCGACCAGCCACCCCAGCGCCACGCCGGCCACGCCACCCATACACCCGATCACAGAGGCCTCGACCAGGAAAATGCGGCGGATGTCGTCGTCGCTTCCGCCAATCGCTTTCATGATGCCGATCTCGCGCGTCCGCTCGAGAATCGACATCACCATCGTGTTGACGATGCCGAGCGAGGAGACCGCCAGCGCGATGGAGCCAATCAGGCTCAGCACGATGTCCAGAATGATGAAGGCGCGCTTGGCTCCCGTCAGCGCGTCGTTGAGGGAGAACGCCATGAAGCCCATCTCTTTGATCTGGTTCTCCACGTCCTCGGTGAACTGCGGCCCCGTGACCTTGACGGTCACCGAGCCGTACGACCGCCCCTGTGCCGGCTCGCGAAAGAGCGATTGCAGGCTGCCGGCGTCGACCGCACTGATGTCCCTGGCCCTCGCCAGCGGAATCATCAGCCCGGAGAGCGCCGCGCCGGGTAGCCCGCCTGGCCCGGGCTGGCGCTCCACGATGCCAACAACGGTGTAACGCGCTTCGGCGTGCTGGAGCTGCATCGGATTGTCGGGTACGGACGGCGCGCCGGCGGCGGCGGTCGATGAAGCAATCCAGGTCAGCCTCACTTGCTTGCCGACGAGATCATGGGGATCGTGTTCGTTGATCTGTTTCGCCAAGTCCAGACTCAGCAGGCACGCGTTCTCCGATTCGTTGTTGAAGAACGTGCCGTACGCGAAGGTTTGAAACGCGCCTTCGTTCCGCGCAGACATCGGCACGCCAGTCGCGCTGTAGGGCTCCGTGAACTGCTCGTACTTCAGTTCCACGGGCACGCGAAGGTTCGGATACACCTCTTTGACCCGGCGCAGTGCGCCAAACTTTCTCAGCGCATCGTCATCCAGACGCGCCCTCGCGACGCCGCGAGGTCCCGCGCCGAGGCCGCGCATTCCGCCGGCCATGATGCCGGGACGGTCTTGCGGCGACATCACGGTGATGGCGTCGAACATCCCGGACTTCATGAAGCGGCCGACGAACTGATCCTGCAGGCCCACGCCCAACGACACCATGCCCGCGAGCGATGCGATCCCGATCGATACGCCGAGCACGGTGAGCACGGTGCGCAGCTTGGCTTGATTCAAATTGCGCAGCGCCAGGTGAACCGTGTCGCCGATCGTCATGCGTTCGACCCCACGACGACCGTGCCGTCGAGCAGGGTCACCGTGCGACGCGCGTACCTCTGGGCGAGCCCCGCATCGTGCGTGACCATCATGATGGTCTTGCCGTCGCGCTCGTTGAGCTCGGTCAGCAGCGCCATGATCTCGGCGGACGTCCGGCTGTCAAGGTTGCCCGTCGGTTCGTCCGCCAGCAGGAGATGCGGCCTGTTGGCCAGCGCTCTGGCGATCGCGACCCGCTGCTGCTCGCCGCCGGACAGCTCCGGCGGCCGGTGTCGCTCGCGGCCGCCGAGGCCCATGGCCTCCAGCAGCTCGTGCGCGCGACGATCCCGCTCCGGGCGCGCGACGCCGGCAAACATCATCGACAGCGCCACGTTCTCCGCGGCGCTCATGGTGGACACGAGGTTGAACGACTGAAAAACAATTCCCACGTTGCGCTGGCGGTGACGGCTGAGCGCGTCGCTCGACATCTGCGCGAGGTCATCGCCGAACACGCGAAGCGACCCTTCGGTCGCGCGGTCGAGACCGGCAATGAGATTCAGGAGCGTCGACTTGCCCGACCCCGATGGCCCCAGCAAGCCGATGAACTCGCCTTGACCGACCGCGATCGACACGCCGTCCAGCGCGCGAACCGTCGATTCGCCCATCCGATAGTGTTTCTTCAGGTCACGAGTCTCGAGGAGTGCAGGCATCGCTTCTCGCGCCACGCGTGTCTTAGACACCGTCCAGACCGAATCAGTACCGATGTGGCGCAGGGCTTCAGCCCTGCGGAGCCGCGGCGTTTCGCAGCGCTACGCTCTCCACCACGTGGTGGCGAGGTAATTTTGAAACGCACTCTAATCTAAAGGCTGCGCGTATAAGACGAGGCAGGCCCAACGACTGCGATGTCGATCTCGAGCCGGTTCGATCGACAATACAGTGGAAGCGCAGGAAGGAGTGACGATGAGCGGTGTGCGGGTGCTGGTGGGCACGCGGAAGGGGGCGTTCGTCTTGACGTCGGACGGAACGCGCAAACGGTGGAACATCGGCGGTCCCCATTTCGGCGGCTGGGAGATCTACCATCTCAAGGGATCACCCGCGGACCCGAATCGGCTGTACGCGTCGCAGACCAGCGGCTGGTTCGGACAGGTGATTCAACGGTCCAATGACGGCGGGAAGACGTGGGAGCCGGTGGATAACAAGTTCGTGTACGACGGCGTCCCGGGCACTCACCAGTGGTACGACGGCACGCCGCACCCGTGGGAGTTCAAGCGAGTCTGGCATCTCGAGCCATCGCTGACCGATCCCGACATGGTCTACGCCGGCGTTGAAGACGCCGCCATGTTCCGCTCGTCCGACGGCGGGCAGTCGTGGCACGAGCTTTCCGGGCTGCGCGGCCACGATTCCGGATCCAAGTGGGCGCCGGGGGCCGGTGGATTGGGCCTGCACACGATCCTTATAGATCCAAGCAATCCAGAACGGATCTTCATCGCCATCTCGGCTGCGGGCGCGTTCCGGACCGACGACGGCGGGACGACGTGGCGTCCGATCAACCGTGGACTGAAGTCCGAAGGCATTCCCGACCCGACAGCCGAAGTCGGCCACTGCGTGCACCGCATCGCGATGCACCGATCGCGTCCTGGCGTGCTGTTCATGCAGAAGCACTGGGACGTCATGCGCAGCGACGACGCCGGCGAGTCGTGGCACGAGGTCAGCGGAAACTTGCCGACCGACTTCGGGTTCCCGATCGACGTTCACGCGCACGAGCCGGACACCATCTACGTCGTGCCGATCAAGAGCGACTCGGAGCACTATCCGCCCGACGGAAAGCTTCGCGTGTACCGAAGCCGCACTGGCGGATTCGAGTGGGAGGCGCTCACGAACGGTCTGCCGCAACACGACTGCTACGTCAACGTGTTGCGCGACGCGATGGCTGTGGATTCGCTCGATTCGTGCGGCGTGTATTTCGGCACCACCGGCGGCCAGGTGTACGCGTCGACCGATGCCGGAAACAACTGGGCGCCCGTTGTCCGAGATCTTCCGGCGGTGCTGTCCGTCGAAGTCCAAACACTCCCATGATCAGAGTCGTGCTCCCGGCGCATCTGCGGACGCTGGCGCGAGTCGACGGCGAAGTGACACTCGACGTCGAGGGTCAGGCCACGCAGCGCTCGGTCCTCGACACGCTCGAGGCCCGCTATCCGATGCTGCGCGGGACGATCCGCGACCATGTCACGCAGACGCGGCGACCGTTCCTCAGGTTCTTCGCCTGCGAGGAGGATCTGTCCCACGAACTGCCGGACGCCCCGCTGCCCGACCCGGTGGCGACGGGCGCCGAGCCTTTTCTGGTCGTGGGGGCGATGGCCGGCGGGTAGCTTCGTTCATGTGGCCACCGAACGCTGCCGTCCCGCTGATCGGCATGGGCGGCATGCGCCTGTCCACCGACCGCGATCGCGACGAGGCGCGTGCCATCGGTGTCCTGCACGCCGCGTTCGACGCCGGCGTCACTTTCCTCGACACCGCCGACGCGTACTGCTGGGACGAACACGACGCCGGTCACAACGAACGGCTCATCGCGCGCGCGCTTGCGACGTGGACCGGCGATCGCGCGCGTATTCGGGTCGCTACCAAAGGCGGCCTGACGCGCCCGCACGGCGAGTGGGTCGCCGACGGCCGCGCGCACCATCTCGTCGCGGCGTGCGAGGCGAGCCGGCGCGCGCTCGGCGTCGAGCGGATCGATCTCTATCAGCTTCACGCGCCCGACCCGCGCACGCCGCTCTCGACGAGCGTGCGAGCGCTCGCATCGCTGAAACGTGATGGCGTGATCGAGCACATCGGTCTCTGCAACGTGAACGTGGGACAGATCGAGGAGGCGAGGCGCATCACCGAGATTGCTGCCGTGCAGGTGGAGTTGAGCGTCTGGCACGACGACAATTTTCTGAGCGGCGTCGCCGAGTACTGCGTCACGAACGGCATCCGACTCATCGCGCACAGGCCGCTCGGCGGCCCACAACGCAGCCGTCGAACGCTGTCCGATCCCGTTCTGATCAATGTGGCGGCGCGCCACGGCGTCACGCCGTTCGACGTCGCGCTCGCGTGGCTCAGAGACCTGTCGGATGTCATCGTGCCGATCCCCGGACCGACGCGGGTGGAGACGGCCTCGTCTCTCGCGCGGCCGCACACGATCCATCTGACCGACGAGGATCGCGCCGTTCTCGACGAGCGCTTCCCGGCGGGACAACTCCTGCGGCGCTCGCCGGCGAGCGTGAAACGCTCGCCGTGGCAACAAGCCGGCGAGGTTGTCCTCATCATGGGTCTGCCCGGTGCCGGTAAAAGTACCGCGGCGCGCACATTCGTCGAGCAGGGCTACGCGCGACTGAATCGCGACGACGAAGGCGGATCGCTGCGCGATCTGCTTCCCGCACTCGATCGGCTGATCGACTCCGGCACCTCGCGCATCGTCCTCGACAACACCTATGTCTCGCGCAAGTCTCGCGCGTGGCTGATTCAGTCGGCCGCGAAACGCGGCCTTCCCGTCCGATGCGTCTGGCTCTCCACCAGCGTCGAGGATGCGCAGGTGAACGCGACATGGCGGATGGTGGAGAAGTTCGGCCGGCTGCTCGGGCCCGAGGAGATGCGACAGACCGTCAAGCACGACGTCAGCGCGTTCGGCCCGGCCGTGCAGTTCCGGTATCAGCGTGAGCTGGAGCCGCCGCATCCCTCCGAAGGATTCTCACGGATCGAGACCATTCCGTTCGAACGCAGGCGCGACGCGTCCTTCACCAACCGAGCGGTGATCGTCTGGTGCGACGGCATCCTCAACCAAGCTCCCGTAGCGCGACCCTTTTATCCCTCGACGAGCTCGGGATGCCCCGAGCTCGTCGAAGGGCAGAGTCGCGACCGCGAAATCCTCCGTCGATACGCGGCTGATGGCTGGCGCGTCTTAGGTCTCGGCTGGCAACCGGGCATCGCCGACGAAACCGTCACCCCAGAGCAGGTGGAGACCGGTTACGCGCAGATGCAGGAGCAGGTCGGCGTCGCGATGGACATTCTTTATTGTCCCCACGGCGGCGGTCCTCCGGTCTGC
>MNEX01000337.1 GCA_001917905.1 Acidobacteria bacterium 13_1_40CM_65_14 | reverse complement strand
CCGCGCACGCCGCTGCGTGAGGCGAGCGCCAGCGTGCCCGCCAGCGCACCGGCGCCCGACGCGCCCATCAGCACGCCGAGTCCCTTCGGGCCGGCGTGCAGAATGGATTCGGCGAACACCGGCATCAGCACGGAGTACGGCATGCCCGCGAAGCTGATGATGCCGAGCAACACCAGCAGCGCGCGGACGGGGGCCGTGCGCGCGACGAACCGAAAGCCTTCGATCGTGTCGTGGAGCGCCGAGCGGCGCGCCGGCTGTCGCGCCGTTCGCGGCACCCGCATCATCAGCAGCCCCGCGATGACCGCGAGGTAGCTGACACCGTTGATGAGAAAGCACCAGCCTTCGCCGACGGCGGCGACCGTGAGCCCCGCCACCGACGGTCCGAGAATGCGCGCGCCGTTCACCATCGAGGAGTTGAGCGCGATCGCGTTGAGCAGATCGTCGCGGCCGACCATGTCCACCACGAATGCCTGCCGCGCCGGGATGTCGAACGCGTTGACGATGCCGAGACACATCGCGAGCACGAACACGTGCCACACGCGCACGCGGCCGCTGAGCGTCAGCGCGGCGAGGATGAGCGGCAGCACCATCGACACGCTCTGCGTGACGACGATGATGCGATGGCGGTTGAAGCGATCGGCGACGGCGCCGCCGATCGGCGCGAACAGGAACACGGGAATCTGACCGGCGAAGGCCGACAGTCCGAGCAGCGCCGAGGAGCCGGTCAGACGGAAGACGAGCCACGACTCGGCGACCATCTGCATCCAGGTGCCGACGAGTGAGATCAGCTGACCGGCGAAGAAGAGCCTGTAGTTGCGGTGTCGAAACGCGCGGACGATCGGGGGCAATTAATTCATCGAACAGGAACCGGGGCCGCGCGGATCGCCGCAGTGCCCGCAGGCGTTCTGCGGACCGATCGGTCCCTTGGCCGACGGATGCGAGAACGATTTGGCGGGGGTGCTCGACTGCGCCGCGAAGACCGAGAACATCTTCTGCAGGTCGGCGCCCTTGCACGCCGGACACGTCGGGGCGTCGGACGCGCGCGTGAGATGCTCGAACCGGTTTCCGCAGCCGCGGCATTCGTATTCGAAAAGAGGCATGGGCTATTCTACCGCCCGAAATTGCAGATTTCAGATTTCAGATTTCAGATTGACGTTAGGGTATTCTAGCGGCGCCGATTGCGCGTGGCGGCAATCTGAATCGCCAAATCAAAGCGATGCGTCTCCCGAAAGCGCTTGTCCAGCCTCAGTAACCGGCGCGCCGTCTTGCGCATCGCGGCGTGCGCGCTCGGGTTCCGGGTCGTCTCGGCGATCATCGCGCTGCTGGTCAACGTGACGTTCCCGCTGTATCAACGCGAGCAGTTCACCGTCTTCGGATCGACGAGCCCGTTCTGGGACACCTTCGCGCGCTACGACAGCGGCTACTACGAAGGGATCGCGTGGAGCGGCTACGCGCCGCTCGCCGGCGGCCGCAGCAACATCGCGTACTTCCCGGTCTATCCGTTGCTGATGCGGTACGTCGGGCGGCTCTTCGGACGGCATCATGCGGTCTACTTCATCTCGGGGATTGGCATCGCGTGGGTCTCGTTCATCCTTGCGATGGTGGCCCTGTACTACCTGGCGCGCCTCGATCTCTCCCGTCGTCAGGCCGAGCGTGCCGTACTGCTGACGACGATTTTTCCGTTCGCGTTTTTTTTCGGCGTCGCGTACAGCGAGAGCACGTTTCTGTTGTTCGCGGTCCTCTCGTTATATTTCTTTCGCACCCGGCGATGGATGTTCGGCGGGCTGTGCGGCGCGGTGGCGACGGCGACGCGCGTTCCCGGCATCATGATGATGCCGGCGCTCGCCTGGGTGGCCCTACAAACAACGCCAACAACGTCGGCAACGTCGACGGTGTCGAGCGGCGCGCCGGCGACACGCGATCGGATGTGGGCGGCCGTCGGTCTGGTGCTCGCCGCGAGCGGCTTCGGCGCCTATTGCTTCTACATCTATCAACTGACCGGCAACCCGTTCGAATGGGCGGCGACGCTGGAGCGCTGGGGCTACCATCCGGGCGGCGCGCCGTGGGTGGCGCCGTTCCGCCTGATTCAGCATCTGGTGACGCATCCGTACGCGTACTTGGCGAGCGATCCGATGGCGCCGTACGAGACGCTCTACGGCGTCACCGGTATCCTCTTTGCGCTGTCGATTCCGTTCGTCTGGATGAAGTTCGGCGCCGGCTATGGGCTGTTCATGGTGCTGAACCTGTGGCTGCCGCTGTCGTCGGGCGCCTTCGAGGGCGTCGGCCGGTATTGCTCGGTGCTGTTTCCGGCGTTCCTCTGCCTGGCAACGATTCGATCGCGGACGATCTCGACTGCAATCGTCGTATTGTTCTCGCTGTTCTACACCCTCGGTCTCGCCCTTTTCACGACCATTCATCCAATCTTCTAGCCTCAGCAGAAACGCAACCACGAAGATCCGAAGGCACGAAGAAGACCTATTCTTTTTCGTGGTTTCGTGGTTTCGTGGTTTCGTGGTTTCGTGGTCGCATTTCGCTCGTAGCGCGAAGGCCTTAGCCGAGCGAGACCATGTACCCAGTTTCGGTGTCTAAACGGCCGATGCGCCGCCTTCTTGCGATCATCGTCGCGGCCGCGATGCCGGCCTGCTCGTCGCCGAAGAAACCGGCCGCGCCCGATCCGCACATCCCCGAACGGTTGACGACGGCGGATGCGCTGGTGCGGGCGGGCTGCTACGACTGCCTGGTTGCGGCGTATCGGGAATACACCACGCTGCGCGTGTATCCGTCCGCGACCGAGGCGGCGACCGCGGGTGCGGTGCGGAGCGCCGCGCTGCTGGCGGCTCGCGAGCGCGAGCTGGGCACCGAGGACAGCGGCTACCTCCAGCGCGCGCACGAGCTCGTGGCCACCAACGACACGCTCTACCAGCAGATGCTCGTCCCGCTGCTCGAAATTGCCGACACGCTGCTGACACGCAACGCCGCCCGTCAGATCGGCGACGACGTCGAGCTCGCGCGCATGCAGACGGCGAATCGCAACCGCGACGTCTGGACCGAGCGCCTCCGCGCGCACGCCGACGAGGATCCGCTGACGGCCTACCTGTGGCTCGCGTTCAACTGCGCGTACGTGCCGGCGGTGCGTCAGAACGTCGAGGAGTGGTTGAACCAGCTGCCCGTGTGGCGCGCCACCGCGCTCATCAAGTTCAAGGCGGCGACGTGCGGCGCGTTCAATGGCGCTGCGCTGGAGGCGCTGCTGCAGGGCGACGGCCGGTTCGTCGAGCTGAATTATTTTCTGGGACTCAACGCGACGCTCCGCGGACGGCTCGACGAGACGGTCGAGCGCCTGGAGAAAGCGTACACGTGGCGGCCGCGCTGGCCGGCAGTGACCACGTCGATCGGGAACGCCTACGTCACGCTGGAGGAATTCGAGCAAGCGGTCACGTTTTTCGATCGGACGCTGGCGGTCGTGGCGGCGCATCCCGACGCGCTCGTCGGGAAGATCAAGGCGTTGACATACGCGGGACGCTACGCGGACTCGCTCGCGACCATCGAGCAGCTGCTGGCGCTCGAGCGCTGGTACGTCGGCGACGCGCGCTACTGGCGCGCGTTCAACGAAATGCAGCTCGCACGCAACGACGAGGCGTGGGCCGACGTCCAGCTGGCGAGCAAGCTCCTGATCAACGCCGAGGTGCCGAAGCTCGCCGGCCTCATCGCCTATCGCCGAAAGCAGATCGACGTCGCGCGCACGAAGTTCGAGGAATCGCGACAGCGCAATCCCGGCGACTGCGAGACCGGCTTCTATCTCGGCGTCGTGCTCGCGGAGCAGGCGGTCTGGGCTCGGACCGCAGAGGTGCTGGTCGAGACGGGCCAGTGTCTCGAGAACTGGGAGCGCGACTACCACGCGGAGATCGCGAGGCTCCGCGCGTCGAACCAGCCGGCGACCCGCGTGCAGCGCCAGGTCGCGCGGCGCGAACAGCAGATTGCGGACGGCCGCCGCAAGATGGCGACGTCGTGGTTCAACGTCGCCGTCGCCTACTACCAGCTCGCGCGCAAAGCCGAAGCGCGGCAGTACGCGGAAAAGGTCGCCGACGACGAGCAGTTCGGGGAACGGGCCCGCGAGCTCCTCACCCGTTTACGTTGACGACGATCGACGCAGAACCCGCAGAAACCGCAGACAGACCGCGTTGAATAGCCACGAACACACGAAAACACGACACCCGAAGAAGTCTTTTTCGTGCGTTCGTGGGTTCGTGCTTTCGTGGCTCGATGCGGCTGTCGGCCAAAGCGCGACGACGATTGGCTCTGCGTGCTCCGCGTGTTCTGCGTTGAATGTCGTGGCATCCTGATCGGCCCGCTCAGCGTGCGTCGCGTCCGAGACGTATACTGAGGGATGCTATCGGGCGCGGAAAGGCTGTCTAATCACGCCGGCAGGGCGGACGTCGCGAACCCGCTTCTCCGCAACGTCGCCATCATCGCGCACGTCGACCACGGCAAGACGACCCTCGTCGATGCCCTGCTGCATCAGAGCGGCGTCTTCCGCGCCAACGAGCGCGTGGCCGAGCGCGCCATGGACAGCAACGAGCTCGAGCGCGAGCGCGGCATCACCATCCTCGCGAAGAACACCGCCGTCCACTACAAAGATCTCCTGATCAACATCGTCGACACGCCGGGACACGCCGACTTCGGCGGCGAGGTGGAGCGGACGCTGTCGATGGTCGACGGCGTGATGCTGCTCGTCGATGCGTCCGAGGGTCCGCTGCCTCAGACGCGCTTCGTGCTGCGCAAGGCGCTCGAGCGCCGCCTCACGCCCATTGTCGTGATCAACAAGATCGACCGGCCCGATGCCAGGTCACAGGAAGTCCTGAACGAAATTTACGACCTGTTCATCGATCTCGATGCGAAGGAGGATCAGCTCGACTTCCCCGTGCTCTACACCAACGCGCGGGTCGGAACGGCCACCAGCGATCCAGCCGTGCCCGGCGAGGATCTCCGTCCGCTGTTCGACGCGGTCGTCGAGCACGTGCCGCCGCCGCGCGGCAACCCCGACGCGCCGCTGCAGCTGCTCGTCGCCAACCTCGATTCGAGCGACTACGTCGGGCGGATCGCCATCGGGCGCATCTTCAACGGCCGCGTCAAGATCGGCGATCCGGTGGCCGTCTGCAAGCTCGATCAGGCCGTCCAGGAGACGAAAGTCACCAAGCTGTACGCGTTCGACGGCCTGAAACGGATCGACATCCAGGACGCGGCGGCCGGCGACATCGTGTGCCTCGCGGGGATCGACGACATCACGATCGGCGAGACGATCGCCGACGTCGAGCACCGCGTCGCGATCCCGCCGATTGCGATCGACGAGCCGACGGTGTCGATGATCTTCGGCGTCAACACGTCGCCGATGGCGGGGCGGGACGGGCAGTACGTGACGTCGCGCCAGCTGCGCGATCGTCTGGATCGCGAGCTGCTCGGCAACGTCTCGATCCGGCTCGAGCCGACCGAGTCGCCCGAGCAGGTGAAGGTCGTCGGACGCGGCGAGCTGCAGCTGTCGATCCTCATCGAGATGATGCGGCGCGAAGGGTACGAGATCCAGGTCTCACGGCCCGACATCGTCACGAAAGAGATCAAGGGCGCCATCGTCGAACCGGTGGAGGAGCTCGTCATCGACGTCCCGGAAGATCATCAGGGCGTCGTCATCGCGCAGGTCGGCGAGCGCAAAGGCGTCCTGACCAAGATGGTCAACCATTCCCCCACGCGTCGCGGCGGGCGCTCCGCGAGCAGCGCCCGCGTGCGGCTCGAGTTCCGGATTCCCGCGCGCGGGATGATCGGCTTCCGCTCGCAGTTCATGACCGACACCAAGGGCACCGGCATCATGAACCACATCTTCTCGAGCTGGGAGCCGTGGCACGGCGCGATCCCGGCGCGCGCCAACGGCGCGCTCGTCGCCGACCGGGCAGGCGTCGCGACGTCGTACGCGATTTTCAACCTGCAGGAGCGCGGCGAGATTTTCATCGAGCCGGCGACGGTCGTCTACGAAGGCATGATCATCGGCGAGAACGCGCGTCCGAACGACATGGACGTGAACGTCACGAAAGAAAAGAAGCAGACCAACATGCGCGCGTCGACCGCCGACGAAGCGATTCGCCTCATCCCGCCGCGCAAGCTCGGACTCGAACAGGCGATCGAGTTCATCAACGATGACGAGCTCGTCGAAATCACCCCGGTCAGCATTCGCTTACGCAAGCGGATTCTCGCGGCCAACATGCGCCCGAAGCCAAAAGACTAGCTCTCGCGCATGACATAATCGGACGCATGGGACCGCTTCGTCTGACCGTGCCCTCCGTGATCGTGGTGGTCGCGATGACCACTCTCACCTCCGGATGCACGGATGCACCGGCGTCGCCCACGACCAGCGCTCCGTTCAGTCAGACCGACTTGCTGGTGGGGACCGGCGCGGACGCGCTCACCGGCGCGACGCTGACAATGAACTACACCGGTTGGCTGTACGACGCGTCCAAGTCCGATCAGAAGGGGCTGCAGTTCGACTCGTCGATTGGCAAGACCGCCTTTTCGTTCACGCTTGGCCGCGGACAGGTGATCAAAGGCTGGGACCAGGGGATCCCCGGCATGAGAGCCGGTGGCCGGCGGCGGCTCGTCATCCCGCCGTCGCTGGCGTACGGCGACATGCGCACCGGCCTCATCCCTCCCAACTCGACGCTGGTGTTCGAGGTCGAATTGTTGAGCATTCAGTAACCTCGACGCCGGCTTCCACAGACGTAGCGCGAAGGCTTTAGAGGATGTGAAGAAATCACGTGAACGCAAAGGCCGCGAAGACCGCAAAGAAGAATCTTTTCGAAAAAGATGCGTTGCGCGCTTTGCGATCTTTGCGTTCAACGTGATTCTTTCACAAGCGCTTTAGCCGAGCGTGCCGATCAGCGTCCGAGACGGACGCGGGCGCCGGCGATGGCCACGAGAGCCCGGTCGTCGATTCCGCCCTCACCACCACCGGTCGGTGCGCTTTTCATTTTGGCGACGCTCACTTCGCCGTACAACGCCACCCAACGAAAGAACCACGCTTCGACGCCGCCGCCAAGCAGCCAGTTCCAGCCCGCTGACTTTTGTCCGAACGACTGCGTTCCGCCTTTGATCGTTTGTGTGACGCCGCCAACCACCACCGTCGCGTCGTCTACGGTTTCAGTCGTCGTGGTCGTCGCCTCGTGACGATTCAGGCCGCCGAGTCCGTACAATCTCACCGGGCCGACGCCGCCGCCGACTTTGGCGCCGACCGTGAGCATGCGCGTTTGCAAACGGCTGTCGAACCTGAAGTTGGCGCCGCTGCCGCTCACGGTGACGTCGGCGGGCTGCACGTAGCCCACCTGTGCGGCGAGGAAGCGCATGATCCAGTACTCCACGCCGAGCGCGATCGCGCCGCCGAAATTGCTGCTCTGACACGTGGAGACGTTGCCGCAGGCGACATCCACGGCCCGACTGAACGTCGAGAATCCGGCACCTGCGGAGAGGGCCAGGCCCTTCTGGGGTTTTCCCCAATGAATTCTCGCGGGCCTCGCCGGGCCGGCGCCCCGCTCTACCCACTCGCGAGGCGCCGGTCCCTGCGTGACATGCGCGGACGCGGAGGGGCCGTCGAGGTCCACTACGAACGTGGTGACCGGCCGCATGATGAACACGCTCCCGATTTCGGTCCGGATGCAGCCCGGCTGCGGCGGAGCCGGGCGCAGGCGGACCAGCAGCACTCTGACGAGCGTGCCGCACGAGTCGACGAACATCTGGGCTTCGCTCTCGGCCGTCTGGGCAGGCGCGGCCAGCGTCGCGTCGCCGTAGCTGTCTGCGGTGGCCGATATCACGCGGCCGCTGTCAAGCGTGAGCTCAATGGTCGCTCCCGCTGGTGCGCTCCGCACGATCACGGTTTGTCCCGCGGCGACGCGCACGCCCACGGTCGCGGCCAGCGCCAGCGCCAGCGCCGGAAGCCGCAGCGCGTTGTGTATGAGGAGTTTGTCGCGAGAAGGCATGTGGCCGCTCGATTATGGTTCAGGAGCGATCGGATGTCATCGGCGTGATCGGCCCGGCGCTCGTGAGCCTGCTCTCGACGGCTAAGGAGTCGGCCGGAACGTCTCGGCGGATCCGCGCGCGGTGAAGGCGATCTCGCGATCGGCGGCGCGACCGGCGACGCGATACGTGCCTCCGAGCTGGAGGAAATCCATGGGCGCCGCGCCCGTCGCGACTTGCGTCAGCGACATGGGCGTCCGGACCAGTTCGGCCACCGTGAAGGTCAGCGTGACGTCGATCGTGTCGCCGCGGGCGTGAACGGTGATTTCGCGCGGCGTGCCAGCATGGCCGCCTTCGACGATCGCGACGTTGGTCGAAAAAGCAATCGGGCCGTCCGGGCCAAGCACCCCGAGGAAACCGGGAACGCGATCGGGATCCGCGACGGTCGCCGGCGGAAAGACGCGGCCGTACACGATTGAGAGATCGCCGTTGGCGACCTGGCCCCACTGCCAGTGCACACCGTTCCAGAACCCCCAGTTGTGATCGTGATAGCCGGCGGCTCCGTCGAGCGACAGCGGCTCACCCTCAACGGTCAGCGTGCCGTGAATGGTCCCGGACAGCACCGGTACGACGTAGCCCGTCACCCAACCGCGGGCGCCGTGAATCGTGACGGGTGGCAGCGAACGACCCGGCACGGCATCGAGGGTGATCTCTCCAACGACGTCACGCGCCTGACGGCCGCCTCCCTCGCGCGCCAATGCCAGCGCGAGACGATACTGCGATCCGTCGACGCGCACGCGGTTGCCGGCGATGTCGAGATCCGGCGCGCTGTCGAGCAGCGCACGCTCGTCGATCGCGGCGAGCGTCGAGTAGTTCGTCGATCGACCGGCGCGATCGAGTTGCAGCCGGACCACCGCCGGCCGCTTTCCATTCTCGATAGCGCCGCCAACGAGGAAGGTCAGGTAAAACCGGATCCGGCCGTCAGCCGTCCGTCCGTTGAAGTACAGCCATTCGGCCCACGCCGTTTGCGCCGCATCGCGCGGGACCGGATGAAATCGATCCATCGCGCGAAGAATGTCGCCGGGCGGCGGCTGCGTCCAGCTCGCGTCGGCGGGTTCGTCGCGCCAATTCGATTGCCCGTCCACCTCGGGTTCGCCCACGGCCTTCTGAAGACTCGGAATGCCGCCGCGAACCGAGACGGGAATCGCCTCGCCACGCTTGACGATGAGGTACAACGTCGCCTTGCGCGACGGCGATGCGGCTGCCGTGCGATGCCGGAACGTGTCGGAGCCGATGACGCTCGCCAGCAGAAAGCGCGCGCTGTCGAGCGGTCCGGACGCGCCGGCGACGACGAGATCGCCGCCCCCGGCGAGCGCCGGCGACCGCGCTTGCTCGAGAATCACTTCGCCGACGCCCAGGAGCTCGGCCATGACGGCGATGCCGAGACCGAAGCCCGCCGCCAGCACCGCGCTCCGCAGCGGCCGCGTCGCGAGCGATCGCACAGCGAGGCGCAGGATCATCTGACGCGTATCCGCAATGCGAAACGCCTTTCAAAAACACACACGGAGGAACGGAGAAACGGAGCGCCTCGGTTCGACGGCGCGCCGCAACGCGGCGCACGAGCGGTCGAATCGGCCACGAGCGCGAATCGCCACACCATCGGGCGCGACTCGCGTTCGTGGCCGATTCGACCGTCTTGTCGGCCTGCGTTGCAGGCCGACGCCGTCGAACCGATCGGCGTTTCTGTCGCGTTTCGCCGACCGACCCGATTTCGCGTCTTCGTGTTTTCGTGCCTTCGTGGTTGCGTTTGCGATCGTGATCGCAGCGTGACCGCGTGCGCGAGAAAACGGATCGGTTGCCTCATGACACCAGGCTCCCGCTCTTCATCGTCACGCGGCGCGAGGCGCGCGCCGCAAGCGCGGGATTGTGCGTGACGACGAGGATGGCCGTGCCGTCCGCATGAACGCGATCGAACACATCGGCGACCTGCTCACCGGTCTGCTCGTCCAGCTCGCCGGTCGGTTCATCAGCCACGAGGAGCGCCGGACGGTTCGCGAGCGCGCGTGCGATCGCGACGCGCTGCATTTCGCCGCCGGAGAGCTGCGACGGCAGATGATCCGCGCGATCGGCGAGGCCGACGTACTCGAGGAGCTCGCGCGTTCTGGCTCGGCGATCGGCGGCCGCCGCACCGGCTTCGGCCTGCGGCAGCTCGATGTTTTCGCGCGCGGTGAGCATCGGCAGGAGAAAGAAGCGCTGGAAGACGAACCCGATGCGCATCAGGCGGATGCGACTCCGCTCGGCCTCCGACAACACGGCGACGTCGCGGTCTTCGAACAGGATCTCACCACTCGTCGGTTGGTCGACGCAGCCGACCAGATGCAGCAGCGTCGATTTGCCACACCCCGACGGTCCGCTGATGGCCACGTACTCCCCGGCATCGACGCGAAGCGAGACGTCGCGCAGCGCAGCGATCGGCCCGGCCGCCATCGGAAACAGCCGGGTGACGCGGCGTGCTTCGACCACGGGCACTAGCCCACGACCTCGCGCCGCAGCGTCTCGGCGATCGGAAGCCGGGCGGTGAGCCAGACGGGATACGCGGCGGCTGCGGCCGCCGTCATTCCGAACACCACAAGATGAGTCGTCACCGCCCGCCAATTGAACACGAAGAAGTGCAGCCGCTCCGGAAGACCCGGCATCTGGCGCAGGATGTGATCGAGCGCGAGCGCCAGCAGGCCGCCGAGCGGGAGCGCGAGCAGCCCACCGCCGCCGACCAGCAGCGCCGATTCCCAGAGCAGCATCGACGCAATCCGCGCACGCCGGATGCCGAGCGCGCGAAGCGCTGCAATCTCACCGAGTCGCTGGTTGACCGACACGGTGAGCAGCGTCGCAACGAGCAGAAACGCGAACGTCATCGTCAGAGCCGACAGCACCAGTGAGATCTGGCGAAAGTACGCGAAGCCGTTCTGGTTGAACTGCGCGATCACGTCCTCGTTCGAATACACGCGCAGGTCCGGCCGAAGCCGTTCGATGGCGCGAACGGCGGCCGCGGACCCGACTGCGGGCCTCGATGCGACCAGCACGAGGTCGGCGTCCGCCGCCTGCAAGCCGAGCGCATCCTGCAGCGCGATCATCGTCGTCGCGACGCTGTCCTCGTCGGTCGCCGCGAATGCGAAATTCACGACGCCGACCGCGCGACACGCGATGGCGGGCAGCGCCGAGGCGATGCCCGCGGGCCGGACGCTGAGGTCGACCACTGAGCCGGGCACCACACCAAGCGCGGCCGCCAGCCGGCGCGCGATGAGCATCAGACATCGATCCGATGACGACGATGCGCTGGGCAGGTTCGTGCCCTTCACAATCGTCCATGGACCGCCGCCGGTCTGTGTGGTGCCGACGAGGGTGACGTCGCGCGGCGTCCGCCCGTTGACCTGCGCGGTGGCGCGTTCAACGCGGATCAGGACGACATCGCGCACCTCCGGGAGCGCGCGAAGGTCGGCGGCGAGCCGCGTCGAGCCGTCGATCGGGAACCGCACGATCGGAACTCCCTCGCTGCCGACGATCCGGATGTCGAAGCCCGAACTGCTCAGCAGATCTGCGAACGAATCGAGGAGGCCGCGCGACAGGAGCAGCATGTCGAAGAGCAGCGCGCCGATGATGGCCACGCCGATGACCGCGAGCACCGCCCGTACGCGATAGCGCTTCGTCGACCGCCACGCCAGCCCGAGCGAGGTCATCGCCGGAACAGCGACAGGATCTGGCCGCGCAGAAGCGGCCACGAGGCGCCGATGCCGGCAGCGAGTCCGAGCGGAAGGGCGATCGCGATCGATCGCACCGCGATGGAACGCGTGACGCGCACGAAGACGAGCGCCGTGTCATAGCGTGCCTGAAAGACACCGTTGACGAGGCTTTCGGTTGCGACGGCGACGATCACGCCGAAGATCGCGCCCATCACGGCGATGAGCAGGCCTTCGATCGCGACTGCGGTCAGGAGCGACCGGCGCGAGATGCCGATGAGCCGCAGGATGGCAATCGTGTCGCGCCGCTCCTCGGCGCGAATGACCATCAGCGCCAGCAAAAACGCGGTGGCGCCGACGACGGTGACGGCGGAGATTGCCACATGAAACCGATCGAGCACCGCAAACGGATCGTCATCTCGCGTTCGGCTCGTGGGCCGCACGATCACGCCAGGAGCCCGCGCCGCCAGCTCCGACGCGAACGGCCCGGCGTCGTGCGCGTCGACGAGCTTCACATTGATCGCGCTTGCCAGCTCGCGCGCCGCCGGATCCGCTGAATCGGCGACGAGCGCGGCGAGATCGGGCAGATGCATGTGCGCTTCGAGCCGCTGGGCGGTGAACCGCATGGGATCGGGCGTCGGCTCGTAGATGCCGGCGACGCGGACCATCATGCCGCGCGCGCCGTTGGCATCAACGGCGAGCGTCACCACGTCGCCGACCGACACGCGCGCGCGCGCCGCGAGCTGTCGCGACAACAGCACGCCCGGCGGCTGTGCGCTCGACGGGGAGTCGGCTGCACTCGCAGCCGCAGCGCCGAGAAAAAGCGCGATGAGCGTCGCACGCAGGGCCCGGCCGATCACGGCCGGATTATGGCATGGCGTCCGACGTCGAGTTCGGCCGTATAATTCGCGATCCCTTGTCACTGACCGAGGGCGAAACGAGCTTACAGATCGAGCCAGAGACGCAGCGCGTCGTCGATCAGCCGCCATCGGCGGCAGCCCCGGTGAACGCCAGCGCGTCGCGTTCGGATCGCCGACGGCTGACGAGGCGAGATTGCCGACGTGCTTCGCTCGCGAGATCGACGCGACGGCCGAGTCCAGACTCGAGAATCGAGCGCGCGACTTCGCTCCGTGTCATCCGCCGCCGGCGCGCTTCCTTCGCGAGCTGACGATCGAGAGGCGCCGGCACCCGAATCGTCAGCACGGTCGATTCATTCTTCGGACGAGCCATCCTGTATACAGTATACAAACGCCAGATGCGGGTCGACGGCTACGCACCCATCGAGGACTACGCGCTCATCGGCGACGGACGGACGGCGGCGCTCGTAGCGCGCGACGGCGCGATCGACTGGCTGTGTCTGCCGAACCTCGATTCGCCGAGCGTGTTTGCCGCAATCCTCGACGCGACCCGCGGCGGGACGTTCGAGCTGCAGCCGTCGGTTCCGTTTCAGTCGTCGCGCCGCTACATCCCGAACACCAACGTCCTCGAAACCACCTTCACGACCGATCGCGGATCGGTGCGCGTCGTCGACGCGATGACGCTGCCGGATCGCCGGCTCGAGGCGATGCGTGAAACCGTGCGATCGGTCGAGGGACTGTCGGGCACCGTGCCGATGCGCTGGCGATTCGCGCCGCGCTTCCACTACGGCGCCGGCACGCCGCGCTGCGAGTGGCGCGGCGGCATTCCGGTGGCGGCGTGCGGCGGCGACGCCGTGGCGGTGATGAGTTGGGAGGCCGGCACGCCGGTGTGGGCCGACCATGAGGTCCACGCGCAGTTCGAGATCCGCGACGGCTCGCGGGCGATGCTCGCGTTGACCAGCGCGTACGCCGAACCGCTCGTGTTCCCGCAACGAGAGGCGCTGGCGGCACGGCTCGATGGCACGGTCCGGTTCTGGCAGCAGTGGATCGACGCGCGTCGGTACCAAGGGCCGTGGCGCGACGCGGTCGCGCGCAGTGCGCTGGTGCTCAAGGCGCTGATCTTCTCGCCGTCAGGCGCGAGCGTCGCCGCGCCGACCACGTCGCTGCCCGAGGAGATTGGCGGGGAGCGCAACTGGGACTATCGGTTCTGCTGGCTTCGCGATTCGAACTTCATGATCGACGCGCTGCTCGAGCTCGGGTGCTACGACGAAGCGCGGTCGTCGTTCTGGTGGTTCATGCACGCCACCGCGCTCACCGAGCCGGACCTGCACGTGTTGTATCGCCTGGACGGCGCCATCGGGATGGCCGAGCGCGAGATCCCGCTCGACGGCTATCGTCACTCGCGGCCTGTCCGCGTCGGCAACGCCGCGTTCCAGCAGACGCAGCTCGATATCTACGGCGCCCTCTTTGAAACCGCCTGGCTCTACAGCGAAGGGCATCACGCGCTCGACTACGACACCGGCGTCGTGCTCGGACGGATTGCCGATCGCGTCTGCGACATCTGGCGTCAGCCCGACTCCGGCATTTGGGAAGCTCGGAACGGTCCGTTTCAGTTCACGCATTCGAAAGTGATGTGTTGGGTCGCGCTCGATCGCGCCGCGCGGCTGGCCGATCGCGGCGAGCTGCCCGCGTCGCATGCCGAGCGCTGGACACGCGAAGCGGCCGCCATCGAGCAGTACGTCGAGACCGAGTGTTGGTCCGATCGACTGCGCAGCTACACGCGCATCGCCGGGAGTCCTGGGAACGGTGTCGTGGACGCGAGTCTGTTGAGGCTGCCGCTGGTCGGCTACGGCGGCGCCGATGCCGAGCGCGTTCATGGGACGATCGACGCCGTGAATCGCGATCTACGCCGCGGCGACTTCGTCTATCGCTATCATGCCGACGATGGCGTGCCCGGCGGCGAAGGATGCTTTCTCAACTGTTCGTTCTGGCTCGTCGGGGCGCTCGCGAGAGTCGGCCGCAGAGACGAGGCGGGCGCGCTGATGGAGTCTCTTCTCGCGCGCGCGAACGACGTCGGTCTCTACTCGGAGGAAGTCGATCCGCAGACGGGCGCGTTTCTCGGCAATTTCCCGCAGGCCCTCGTTCACCTCGCGCTCATCGAAGCCGCGTGCGCGCTTCGCGGGCCTGAGACGCCCGCGCAACGTACTCGTAGGGCGCCCTCTTTAGGGGCGCCACAACGATGACCATCCCTTCTGCGATCGCGGGCGGATTCATCGGCACACTGGTGTTGACGACCATCATCAGGGCGGCGAGCGAGCTCGGGTGGACGCGGATGGACCTTGCGTTGCTGCTCGGCACGACGGTGACTGTGAATCGGCGGAAAGCCAAAGCGATCGGCTATGTGTTTCAGTTCCTCCTTGGGATTGGCTTCGCCGTCGCCTACGGCGAGTTCTTCGAGATCATCGGCCGCAGCTCGTGGCAGCTCGGCGCGCTCCTTGGCGCGCTGCACGCGCTATTTGTCGCGACGGTCCTCGTCAACGTGTTACTGCCGGTCGTGCATCCGCGCATCGGCACGCCGGAGACTGCCGCGAATGAGATCGCGCTCATCGAGCCGCCCGGCTTCCTGATGCTGAACTACGGCCGCAACACCTTTCTTATCACTCTCGTCGCCCACATCGCGTACGGCGCCATCGTCGGCCTCACGATCCGTGGGATATAGTGAGGCTGTGTTTCAACGACGAACAAGCGGCTCGGTTGTATGCCCGTCGTGCGGATCGCTCGTCGGCGTCCGCGACGACAAGTGCTACACGTGTGGACGATCGAATCCAGGATTGTGGGGCTTCGCACCAATTCTGCGGCAGCTCGGCACGGATCTCGGCTTCGTGCCGCTCGTCATCGGCGCCTCGTCGACGATCTACCTGCTGACGCTGTTGATGTCGGGCGCCGAGCTGCAGACGGCGGCCGGCGGCATCAACTTCCTCGCGCCGAGCACGCGCGCGCTGCTGCTGTTCGGCATGACCGGCTCGTATCCGGCGTTTCAGTACGGGTGGTGGTGGACGCTGCTCAGCGCCAGTTGGCTGCACGGCGGCCTCTTGCACATCCTGTTCAACATGATGGCCGTGCGAAATCTCGGGTTCGCGATGGCCGATCTCGTCGGCCCCTCGCGCACGGTGATCATCTATACCGTCTCCGGCGTCACCGGGTTTCTCCTCAGCTCAACCGTCGGCGTGCCCTATACGATGGGCGCCTCGGCCTCCATCTGCGGTCTCCTCGGCGCGATGCTCCACTACGGGCGGAAGAGCGGCAGCAGCATGATTCATACGTACGCCGTACAGTACGCGCTCATGCTGGTGGTAATGGGCTTCGCGATCCGCGGCATCGACAACTACGCGCACGCCGGCGGATTCGCGGGCGGCTATGCGGTTTCGGCGTTCTTCAATCCGCTCACGCGCGAACGCGGCGATCACATGCTCATTGCGGTCCTTTGTCTGGTCGCCAGCTTCCTCGCAATCGTGTACTCCGTCATCCACGGCCTCGGCGTCGGATTGTACCGCTGAGCTCACCATCCTGTGGCACTACGCTTGCGACTGCTCTTTGCACGAAATGAAGAGGAGGTGTGTCGAATGAAAAATGTACTACTCGCGGGTGCAGTTGTGCTGGCGATGACCGCGGCGCCGGCGGCCCAGTACGGTCAGAAGGCGGCTGGAAAAGGGCCGACCGACCAGCAGTTCGTCATGGACGTCGCGCATGTCGGCATGGCCGAAGTGGAGCTCGGCAAGCTCGCGACCGAGAAGGCGTCAAACGAACAGGTCAAGAAATTCGGGCAGCGGATGGCCGACGATCACAGCAAGGCGGGCGACGAACTGAAAGCGCTCGCGGAGAAGAAGAATATCCCGTGGCCAACCGAGCTCGACGCGAGGCACAAGGCATTGCGCGATCGTCTGATGAAGCTGTCGGGCGAGGCCTTCGACCGTGCGTACATGCAGGAGATGGTGGCTGGCCACCGCAAGGCCGTGATGGCGTTCCGCATGGAGACGAAGAACGGGCAGGATCCGGACATCAAGGCGTGGGCCCAAAAGACGCTGCCGACCATTGAGGATCACCTCAAGCAGGCTCAGGAAATCACTCGAGGCGTCGTCGGCACCACCGGTACAACTGTGAAACACCGCGCGACGAAGCGGTAACCCTCAAAGGCAACCGCGGAGCTCGCGGAGTCCGCAGAGCGACGCTTGCTCTGCGTGCTCAGCGCGCTCGGCGGTTGCTTTTCTTTTTCGGCGGCTGTTTCGCCTGTTTCTCCATCCACCGCGCCCGCGCTTCTTCCAGCTCGGCCATCGCCTTCGGCGCTTTCGCGACCGCGTTGCCCGGCCGCTCGCGTCCCGCCACCTTGTAGTGATCCGGATTGACGTTGATGTATTTGGTCGGCGAGCTCTTTGCGCAGAAACGGCTCGAACCGGTCCTTTCCGTGTTCGTCGGCCTGCAGGTTCAGGTACAGGCTGATGACCGGAAAGGGGCACGCCTCGAAGTCGGCGAGACAGTCGAGCCGCGTGGCAAGTTGTTCAAGCTGTGGCATGCGGCGAGCCTGCGCAAGCCGCATGCCTACGGTCTTATTTTTTCTTGAGTTGAAGTTCGTCGTCGATCACGTGTTTGAACGCGTCGAAGGGCTGTGCGCCCGTCAGCATGCGTCCATTGACGAAAAAGGCCGGGGTGCCGTTGACGCCGGCCTCTTCTCCCGCCTGCATGTCGGCGTCGACCTGGGCCTTGTACTTGTGCGTGTCGACGCAGGCGTTGAACTTCGACGTATCGAGCGCCAGCCCAGCCGCATGTCGCTTGAGGTCCGAATCCGCGAGCCGTGACGGATTCGCGAACAACGCGTCGTGATATTCCCAGAACTTTCCCTGCTCGGCGGCGCACTGCGACGCCTCGGCCGCCGGCCGCGCATTCGGGTGATTGCTGAGCGGGAAGTGCCGGTACACGAAGCGCACGCGATCGCCGTACGTGTTGAGGACCTGCGTGACGGTTGGGTTGGCGCGCTGGCAGAACGGGCACTGGAAATCCGAGAACTCGATGATCTCGATCGGCGCGTTTGCGGGTCCCTTCGCCGCGCCGTTGGCGGCCGCCACGGTCTGACGCGGCGCCTCGAGGAGCACGCGGACCGGCGTCTTGCTGCGCAGCGTGTCGAGAAACTGTTGCCGCGCGAGCTGCATCCGCTCCTGCGTGAGGTACTGGCGAATCGGCTGGCGGACCTTGTCGAGCGAAGCGCCCTGCACACGCGCCTGGTTCTCTTGGTACCACTGTGCGATCTCGGCATCGTTGACCGCTGACACCTTTGCGGTGATCTCTTTTTCGATGAGCGCCGAGCGATCCATGCCGCGCGACTTCGCTTCCTGATCCATCAGCGCGTTGGCGACCAAATCCTCGACCGCCGCGCGCCGCGCTTCGTACAGCGCCTGCGACAGCTTCATGCTGCCAAAATTGCCGGTGGGCTGCTGCAGTGCCTTGTCGTCGACCTCGCCGAGCGTGATGGAGGTCGATCCCACAGTCGCCACGACGTCGGACGGCGTCTGGCGCTTGGCGGGCTGGGCGGACGTCGAGGAGCACGCGGTGACGAACAGAAATACCGCGACGAGACTTCGGATTCGCATGATCAAAGTATAGGCCACGAAACCACGAAACCACGAAACCACGAAACCACGAAACCACGAAACCACGAAACCACGAAACAAGACTGGTACGCGACGCTACTGACCGAGCCCCTGCGGTAAATCGGCGACGACGTACGCCATGACGGCGAGGGCGGCCGCGCACTTGGCCATCTCGACCGGATCGATCTTGTCGATGGTATCGGCCGGCGTGTGATGGATGAGGAAGTACTTTGACCCGTCGACGTCGAGCGACATCGCGGGGATGTGACCTTCCGTCACGCTCGGACCGATGTCCGCACCGCCGCCGCCGGCATTGATTTGATCCGCCGCGATGCCGGTCAGCAACGTCGCAATCACCCTGACCGTCTGCCGTCCCGTTTCGTTGCCCGTGAAGCCGAAGCCGAGCGGCCGGAACACGCCGCCGTCGGACTCGAGCATCATCACGTGCCTGGCCAGCTCCGCCCGATGCTGATCGCGATACGCAAGGCCGCCGCGCCCGCCGTTCTCCTCGTTGGTCCACAGCACCACGCGCACGGTCCGCCGCGGACGCAGATTCAGCTTCTTCATGAGGCGCAGCGCTTCCCACGTCACCACACACCCGCCGCCATCGTCGGTCGCGCCGGCGCCGACGTCCCACGAATCGAGGTGACCGCTCACGACGACGATCTCTTCGGGCTTTTCGCGTCCCCGGATCTCGCCGACCACGTTCGCCGATTCGGCGTCGGGCTCGAAGTGCGCCTCCATCTTCAGGCGGACGACGATGCGACTGCCGCGATCGGCCAGGCGCTGAATGCGATCGGCGTCCTCGGTGGTGATGGCGGCGGCCGGAATCTTCGGCGCGTCCGGCGCGTACTGCAGCGCGCCGGTGTGCGGCGTGCGCAGCCCCTCCTGACCGACTGATCGAATCAGCATCGCGACGGCGCCATAGCGCGCGGCGCGCGACGGCCCGCCGGATCGGAATCGCACCGTCTCGCCGTAGGTCGTGAACGGCACGTTGAAGAGCACGATCTTGCCGCGCACCTGCGATGCCTTGCTATCGAGCTCCTCGAAGTTGTGGAGGGTGAGGACGTCCGCCTGAATGCCGTCGGCTGGCGTGGCGACGCTGTCACCGAGACCGAGCATCACCATCGGATGCCGCGCCGGCTCGACCATCTCGGCGCTCTCCGAGCCGCGCACCCACTTCGGCACCATGACACGCTCGGTGTGTACGTTTTCCAGACCATCGCGCTTCATTTCCTCCGCCGCCCACTGGATCGCGCGTTCGAGCGCCGGCGTGCCGCTGAGACGGTTCCCGATCGTGTCGGTCAGGACCGACAACCGCTGCCAGGCGAACGTGCTACCCATCGCTTCGCCGATCAACCGCGCCGCGGGCTCCCGATATTGATGGATCCACTGTGAGCCGTTCGTGCCCCCGCCGTGCGCGCCATCGGTATGAGGGGGCTGCGCCAGAACAGTGGTAACGGCAAGCACCAGAAACGGTAGAGCAACGACAAAACGCGCGCGCTGGCCCATGCGTAGGTCCCTCCGAGACGTTCAGCGTACCTCAAGGTGCGCCTTTTTCCTGACGCTGACTTATGGCGTGTGACTTGCACAATCGGGAAATACCTGCCGCAGGGGGCGGCAAAACGGGCCGGACGTCGGGTTTCTCCGGCGAGAATTCAGGCGACGCGAGTTGCGACGGTGACGCGATGAAGCTGCAAGCGATTCTCTTTGGCGTTCTTCTCCTGACCTCCGCGCTGCCGCTCGGCGCGGGCGAGCGGATGACCCTGAAAGTTTCACCGTCGGTGTCGTTTGCGCCGGCGAATCTTATCGTGCGCGCGCAGATCGAAGCGGATGCGCAGAATCGCGCCGTCGAAATCGTTGCGGAGTCTCCGGAATTCTATCGCAGCAGCGAAATCCAACTCGACGGCGAGCGCGCGGCGCGGACCAACACGTTCGAGTTCCGCAGCCTGCCGCCGGGCACCTACGAGGTGAAGGCGACGTTGATCGGACCTGGCGGCTCGGCGCGCGCGTCAGTGCGCCAGCAGGTCAATGTGATCGCGAGCGGCTCAGGACAATAGTCCGGTCGTCGTTGGTCGTTGGTCGTTGGTCGTTAGTCGTTGGTCGTTCGTCGTTGGTCGTTGGTCGGTAGTCGGTAGTCATTAGTCGTTGGATGGCGCGCGGTATCTGCGCGCCATTTTCTTTTTCATGCGGGTCGACTGGCCGGATCGCTACGTCAGTGCGGTTGAACGATAAGCCGTCTGCAACTGGGTGGCCGATGGGTTCCATCCTCGGAACAAACGCGCCCTGACCTTCGAGTGCCCGGCCGTCGACGGATCGGCGGGCGGCGTGTTTTCCATGATGCGGATCGTCTCGTAGGCGCAGCGATCGCAAATGTAGACTCGCGGTCCGGCGACGAGCTTGGCAACCTGCGAGTTGTCCCTGCGACAGAACGAGCAGCGGAGTTTTCTGAAAAACATCATCGCCTCCCCAATAGTGCTCTGGACTCTGCGTTGATCGTCGCGATCAGAGCGTGTTGCTGACACGCGCCGCGGCCACCACCTTCTCCGGCTCTGGCGTGAAATCCTCGCCCGGATTGATGAAGCGATCCTTCTCGAAGCGGTACTGCTTGTCGTAGAGCTGACGATACCGCCCGACCTTGGCGAGCAGCTCCTCGTGCGTGCCGCGTTCGACGATTTCTCCGTGCTCGAGCACGAGAATCTGATCCGCGCTCTGAATCGTCGAGAGCCGGTGTGCGATGACGAACGTCGTTCGCCCCTTGCGCAACGATTTCAAGCCGTCCTGAATCATCGCCTCGCTCTCGCTGTCGAGGCTCGACGTCGCCTCGTCGAGGATGAGGATGCGCGGGTCGGCCAGAATCGCGCGCGCGATCGAGACGCGCTGCCGCTGGCCGCCCGACAGGCGGACGCCGCGCTCGCCGACGATGGTGTCGTACTGTTGCTCGAACGACTCGATGAACTCGTCGCAGTGCGCGATGCGGCTCACCGCCTTGATCTCGTCGCGTGTCGCATGCGGCTTGGCGTACGCGATGTTCGCGGCGATCGACCCGTCGAAGAGGAAGTTGTCCTGCAGGACGACGCCGAGATGGCCGCGGTAGTCGCGCAGCTTGATGGTCGTCAGGTCGTGGCCGTCCACGAGCACCTGTCCCGACAGCGGCCGATTGAAGGTCATCACCAGGCTGATGAGCGTGCTCTTGCCCGATCCGCTCGATCCGACAAGCGCCGTCGTCGATCCGGCCGGCGCGCGGAACGACACGTGCTTCAAGACCGGCACGCCCGTGTTGTACTCGAACGTGACATCCTCGAACACGACGTCGCCGCGGACGTCGGGCAGCGGGGCGCGCAACTCGTCCTCCTGATCCTCGGTCGCCATCCTGCGGATCTCGCGGATGCGATCGAGGCCCGCGAACGCTTCGCTGAGCTGTGTGCCGATCGACGCGAGCTGGATGACCGGCATCGTCATCAGCGCCGTGAACGCGAGGTACATGAAGAGATCGCCGACCGTCATCGCGCCGGTGCGAATCGAGTGGCCGCCGATGAGCATCATGGCGAGGCCGATCGCGCCGATGATCACCGACGACAGCGCCGTCACCGCCGACACGCCGGTGAGCGACTTGGCGACGTTGCGGAACAGGCGGTGCGCGCCCTTCGCGAACACGAGCTCTTCGCGCTTTTCGGCCGTGTAGGATTTCACGATGCGGACGCCGCCGAGTGTCTCGGCGAGACGGCCGGTCACTTCGGCGTTGATCTGCCCGCGCTCGCGGAACAGCGGGCGCAGGCGCTTGAAGGCGTTGGCCATGCCCCCGCCGAACGCACCGAGGAGCAGGATGGTGACAGTCGTCAGGCGCCAGTTGAGATACAGCAGCACGCACAGCGCCATGACCGCCGTCAGGATCGATCCGGTCAACTGCACGAGGCCGGTGCCGACCAGATTCCGGACGCCTTCGGCGTCGGTCATGATGCGGGAGATGAGGATGCCGCTCTTGGTCGAATCGAAGTAGGCGATCGGCAGGCGCATGACGTGCGCCTCGACCTCCTTTCTCATCTCGGTGATGGCGCGCTGCGCGGCGACGCCGAGCACCTGCGAGTTCGCGAACGCCGTCCCGGCGTCGACGACCGTGGCCGCACCCGCCGCCATCGCGAGCCGCGGCAGCAGGTCCCACTGTCCCTTGCCGATGACGTCGTCGACGAAGTACTTGGTCGTCGTCGGCAGCACGAGGCCGGCGAGCCGGTTGACGATCATCAGGCCGAGACCGAGCGCGAGACGCTTACGATGCGTCCAGATGAGGCCGCGCGCTTCTTCCCACGCGCCCGCCGTGAACGCCTTTTTCTTCATGGTGGTGGCGTCCGGCTTGAGCGGGACCCCACCAGATGCTGGTGCACGCGGTGTGCGTTCGGGATGAGCCACGCCACATCATACGACGGGTGGAAAACCAGTCGGCCTACACGAACGGGTGGGTCAGAGGTGTCAGACACGTGTCAGACACCTCTGACACGTCTGACACCGTCTAAGATGGGGTGATGGCTACATTTCTGCAGGATTTGAAGTACGGCGCGCGCTTGCTCGCCAAGGCGCCGGGATTCACGGTCATCGCGGCGCTGTCGCTGGCACTCGGCATCGGCGCGAACACGACCATCTTCACGCTGATCAACGCCGTCCTCCTCAATCCGCTGCCGGTCGAGGATCCGTCGCAGCTGGTCAGCGTGTGGACCACCGACGAGCGGAATCAGGGCGGCCAGCTCGGATTCCTGCAGCTGTCGCCGATGAACTACAAGGATCTCCGCGACAAGAACGAAGTGTTCACGGGCCTTGCCGCGCATCAGGGCATCCCGCTCAACATCGCCGTCAACGGCGGCGAGCCACAGCAGGTGTTTGGCGAAATCGCGACCGGGAACTATTTCTCGCTGCTCGGCGCGAAGCCGGCCATCGGCCGCACCTTCACGACCGACGATGACAGAAATCCTGGCGAGCGCCTCGTCGCCGTGCTCGGCTACGGCGAGTGGCAGAAGCGCTTTGGCGGCGAGCCGTCGGTTGTCGGCCGCACGATGACCGTCAACGGCCAGTCGTTCGCCGTCATCGGCGTCATGCCGAAAGGATTCAAGGGCACCAACGCGATCGGCGCGCCCGCGTTGTGGGTGCCGTACATGACCTATCCGGTGACGACGAATGGATTTTTCGGCGAGCTGATTGCCCCGAATCAGCGACGCGGCCTCATCTTCAATGTGACCGGCCGTCTGAAGCCTGGGGTGACCGTGCAGCAGGCCGAAGCGAACCTGAAGACCATCGCGCGGCAGCTTGCCCAGGAATATCCGAACGAGAACGGCGGCCGCGGTGTCACGATCGTGCCGCTCGCGCAGGCCACCATCAATCCCGGCTTCCGCAACAACATCGTCATGGCCGGCGGCCTGCTGATGACCATCGTCGGGCTCGTCCTGCTCATCGCGTGCGCGAACGTGGCGAACCTGCTGCTCGCGCGCGCGGCCGTGCGTCAAAAGGAGATCGCGGTCCGCTTGTCGCTCGGCGCGAGCCGCGGCCGTCTCATCATGCAGTTGTTGACCGAAGGGACGCTGCTCGCGCTCATCGGCGGCGCCGGCGGACTGCTGCTCGCGTACTGGGCGCAGGGCCTGCTGTGGTCGTTCCGGCCGCCGTTCCTGCAGGCCGACGCCGTCGATCTGCATCCCGATGTGCGCGTGCTGCTGTTCACGATCGGCGTCTCGTTCGTCACGGGCATCGTGTTCGGTCTGGCGCCGGCGGTTCAAGCGTCGCGACCGGATCTCGTCGTCGAACTGAAGGAGAAGACCGGCGCGCCAGCCGGAGCGAACCGCATGTTCAGCTTGCGCAACATGCTGGTCGCGGCGCAGATTGCGCTGTCGCTCGTCGCGCTGATTGGCGCCGGCCTCTTCCTGCGAAGTCTGCAGAATGCGCAGCGCATCAATCCTGGATTCGACGCCGACCATCTGGCGGTGATGTCCTTCGACCTCGGCGCGCAGGGCTATACCGAGGAGCGCGGCCGTCAGTTCCAGCAGCGCGTGCTCGAGCGAGCCGGGTCGGTGCCGGGAGTCACGGCCGCAGCGCTCGGCAGCACCGTGCCGCTCTTCGCCGGCGGCTTCGCGCGGACCGTGTTTCTGGAAGGGCAGGACGCCTCCGATCGACGCGCCGGGAAGCTGGTGCAGATCACCGTCGGCAGCTCGCATTACCTCGAGACGCTCGGCATCCCCCTGCTGCGCGGCCGCGCGTTATCCGACATCGATCAACCCAACACCCCGACCTCCGTCGTCATCAACGAGACGATGGCGAAGCGCTTCTGGCCCGATCAGGATGCGATGGGCAGGCGCTTCAAGTTTTTCGGGCAGCAGAACTTCAATCAGGTGGTCGGCATCGCGAAGGACAGCAAGTACAACTTCATCGGCGAGGAGCCGACGCCGTACATCTATCAGGCGACGACGCAGGTGTATCAGCCGCAGGTGTCGCTGTTCGTGAAGGCGGCGCGGCCCGAAGCGGTGCTCGGCACGGTGCGCGGCGAAGTGCAGCAGCTCGATCGCAATCTGCCGCTCACCGGCGTCTTCACGCTGACGGAAATCTTCGATCAGTCGCTGTGGGCGCCCCGCATGGGCGCGTCGCTGCTCGCCGTGTTTGCCGGCCTCTCGCTCGTGCTCGCGGTCATCGGCATCTACGGCGTGATGGCGTACTCGGTCAGTCAGCGCCGGCGCGAGCTCGGCATCCGCATGGCGCTCGGCGCCAGCCGCGCCGACGTGCTGCGGCTCGTCGTGGTGCAGGGACTGCGGTTGACGATGATGGGCGTGGCATGCGGCCTCATTGCGTCGTTCGCCGCCTCACGCCTCATCGCGAGCATGCTCTTCGACGTGAGTCCGACCGACGTCGTGACGTTCGTGGCGGTGCCGGCGCTGCTCGCGGTCGCCGCGCTCGGCGCGAGCTACCTGCCTGCGCGTCGCGCGACGCGGATCGATCCGATGGTGGCGCTTCGGTACGAATGAGTCATTGCGGATTGAGGATTGCGGAATGCGGATTGATTGAAGATTCGATGATTGAATGAGCGATCACTCAGCAATCTGCACTCAGCCATCTGCAATCTCAGGCAAAACGCTGGTCGTCGGCTGACGGCCCGTAGATCGCCGGCACGGGCACATCGTTCAAACGCAGATAGACCGTCAACTGTCCGCGATGATGCGCCAGGTGCGTGAACGTGTCACGCACGGCGACGTGGCGCGGTTGCTCGCTCACGACGCGGCCGGCGACGAGCAGCCGCCATGGCTTCATCAACTGTTCATCGGTGGTCTTCGCGAGCGCGTCGCGCGCCTGCGTGACGCCCTCGTCCATCGCCTGAACCAACTCGCGGCTGTTGCGCAGCGGACGCTGGTCGATGTTCGACCCGCCCGGCGGATTCAGATCCAGCTCGTCGCGGTTGATGATCAGCGCGAGCCAGGACGGCATTCTCGCGACGAGCATGGCGAGACGGCCGAACGGCATCGATTTGTCGTGCGGCTTCCAGTCATCATGCCCTTCGGGCACGCGCTCGAGCGCCCGGCGTGTGCGGTCCGCCTCCTGATCGAGTTGCGCGCGGAACAGTTCGGTCATCTTCATATTCTGAAATCTGAAATCTGCAATCTGAAATCTCGTACACACAAACTCGTACACACAAAATCGGGGCGCGTTTCCGGAGCGAAGCTGCGGCAGCGGCGAATTCTGCACGCGGCCATTGGGCCAGGGCGCTAGCTGCCCCCGTCTGCCTCCGCGACCAAATCCAGAAGTCGCTCCAGCGGACTCGGCGTGTCGATTTCGACCGTGCCGGGCGGTTCGCCCAGGCGTGGCCCCGACGCCGCGACTGGTAGCAAGCGGTACGCCGTACGGTCGACCTCTCGGTCTGCTGGGGAAAACGCATCGAGTGTGCCGGCGCCTCGTGCACCGCGAGGACAAGCGCGTCCGTTTTCGCGGCAGTCCCCGCCTATAGCGTGTCGGCGCCCGGCGCCCGGGACTCAACCTCTCCACCACGGAGGACGCGGAGGACACGGGGAGCAAACCCACAGGACTCAACCCCTGTGTCCCCCGTGTCCTCTGTGGTGGAGAGCTAACTCTCCGATTGCCGTCGCCAACCCACCCGCATCGTTCGTCCCCGTGAGCCTGTACCCGCGCGCCTTCAGCGCGTCGGTGGCGTTGGCCATCACCACCGCCGTCCCGGCGAAATCGAGCATCTCGACGTCGTTCAAGTTGTCGCCGACCGCCATCACCTCGTCGCGCGTCAGGCGCCGCCGCGCCACCCAGTCGGCCAGCGTGGTGCCCTTCGAGCAGCCCGCGGCGTTGACATCGACCAGCGAGAAGTCGCGCGCTTCGTACTCGGTGATAGCGACCGAGAACTGATCCGCGATCGCCATCGATCGCAGCGCGGACAGCAGCGCACGCATCGGCGCCACGCTGCCGTTGAACATCACCTGCACCGGATCTTCGGTCAGCATCTCGGCGAGCCCCGCCGGCGCGCGGGCGATGAACCCTTTGTTCTTCTCGTAGTACCCGCGGCGGTGGGGATGCGACCAGTCCATGCGCTCGAAGACCATCTGTCGTTCGTCGTGGCCCGAGGGCCGGTCGAAGATAATCGCGACGCTGTCCTCGTACTCGCGCATGTCGGCGAGCACGCGGCGCGCGGCGTCCCGCGACAGCAGCCGCCGCAGCCCGGTCTCGCCGGTCTTCGTTTTCACCAGCGCGCCGTTGTTGCACACGAGCGTCAGCGGGATCGGCAGCAGGTTCGCGATCGGCAGTGTGAAATGAAAGCTGCGGCCGGTGACCAGCGCGATCTCGATCCCGCGCGCGTGCGCCTCGACCACCGCATCGCGATGCGCATCGGGCAGCCGGCCCCGGCTGTCAAGCAGCGTCCCGTCGATGTCGATGGCGAGTAGACGGATCATGAGGGATCATCAGGTGTCAGACACGTGTCTGACACCAGTCTGACACCATCAGTCAAAACTCGAGGAGGATGCCGACGGACGGGATGAGGGGCACCATCGTATCGAGCAGGCCCGTGGCCTCGAACGTGCGGCGGTTCACCGCCGGCAGCGAAAAGCGGACGTTCGGTCGATTCAGCAGGTTGATCCCTTCCGCGAACAGCGTCAGGCGCTTGCGTTCCCACGTGAACGTCCGGTTGGCGCGGACGTCGAGACGCGCGTACGTCGGGACGCGGAGTGTGTTGCGATCGGTGCCGACGAAGTACGCGCCGCCCTGTTCGGCCCAGTAGCCGGTGATCGGGAAGTTGCTGCCGGCGCGAAAGCGCGCGCCGACGCTCGTACGATCGGTCACGCGATAGGTCCCGTACAGGTTGATCGTGTGACGCTGATCGTAGTCGCCCCAGAACGACTCGCCAGTCCGGCGATCCTGATACTGCGCGTACGCGAGCGCGTACGACGCCCATCCGGAAAACCCATTGACGTTCTGCCGCTGCACGAGCCATTCCACGCCGCGCGCGTGACCGTCGAGCGCGTTGACCCATCGCGATGTGATCGATCCGAAGACGAGCGCGCGGTCGACGACGCGCGTCTCGACGTCGGGCAGGCGCAGCAGATCGCGATCCTCGCGATCGTAGACGGTCATCTGCCAGCGCGCGTGGGCGCCGAGCCGCCCCTCGAGGCCGGCGTCGCCGTGATACGCGCGCTCGGGGCGGAGGTCGCGCGATCCGCGCACGCCGAGCAGCTCGGCGAAGCCTGCCTGCTGGCGGTAGATGCCGCCGCCCGCGCGGAGGGTGACCGCGCGCGAGAGCGGCCACATCGCCTGCACCCACGGCGACACATCGACGCGATCGGTGAGCGACTGTCGATCGACGCGGACGCCCGGCGTCACCGATACGCCGCCGCCGCGCGCGAACCGCGCCTGCACGAACGCGGACGACGCGATCGACGAGCCGTTGTAATGCTCACGCGATTGAAAGCGTCCGGCGGCGAGCCGCTGCTCGCGTCCGGTGCCGTTGGACCAGCGCGCTTCGACGCCGCTGTCGATGGTCAGCCAGCCGGCTGGCGCGAACGACGCGTCGGTGCGCGCGAGCGCTTCATGCCCGTCGCCCGCGTCGAGCTCCGCGCCGTCACGGCTCGAGTTGTCGAACCTGTTCTGCGCAATCGCCACGCGCTCGGCGATCGTGAATCGCGCCGATGGCAGGTACCGCCACGTCGCCACCGCGAGCGCCGCCTGATTGTCCGCGTCGCGGAGATTGCCCGCGCCGAGTTGATCGGTATTCCGCTCCATGCGCGAGCGCCCGGCAGTGAGCGCGAGCTGCAGCTGATGCCGCGGTGTCACGTCGTAGACGACCTTCGATTGCGCGTCCACGAATCCGAAGCTGATGTTCTGGTCCCGATAGATGCGATCGACCACGAGATTCAGATAGCTCTTCCGCGCCGCGAACAGCCACGAGCCGCGCTTGGCGTCGTCGGTCGGGCCGATCGGACCTTCGACGACGCCTGACGCGTCGATCGCGCTCACAGACAGATGACTCTGCACCCGCTCGCGCGATCCCTCGCGCATCCGGAAATCGATCTCGGCGCCGGTCCGATTCCCGTGGCGCTGGGGGTACGACCCGTTCAGCAGCGAAATCTCCTCGAGCACGTCGCCGTTGACCATCGCGACCGATCCGCTGTCGTGCACCTGTTGCACCGTGTGCAGGAGGAACGGCGTCGCGATCCCTTCGAATGTGAAGTTCATCTGGCGGATGCCTGCGCCGCGGATGGCGAACTCGCTGCGCAGGTCGTCGCTCGCCGCGACGGCGGGAAGGACCTGCACGGCGCGGAACGGGTCGTTGGTCACCAGCCCGCGCAGTTGCTGCAGCTCGCGGCTGCCGAGCGTCTGTTCCGACGGAACCGCGGGTTCGCGGCGCGGCGCGAGCGTGCCGGCGTTGACGTTGACGGTCTCGGTGTACGTGCCGGTCCCTTCGGTCAGCGCGATCGTGACGTCGACCGCCGAACCCGCACCGACTGTGACCGTGCGTTTCACCAGGATGAAATCGACCGCGGAGACGTACAGCTCCTGCGCACCGGCCGGTACTTCGTCGAACACGAAGCGGCCCTGGTCATCGGTGATCACCGTGCGGCCCGACGCCTGCAGACGCACCGAGACGCGCTGCACCGGCGTCCCGCCGCGCGTGTCGACGATGATGCCGTGAATTGAACCGGTCGCCGGCGCCTGTAGGGCGACGCTTTCAGGGTCGCCTCGCGGGCGTGCCGCCTCCGCGCCTCCGGCGCTTCGGCGAGCCTGGCCGTAGCTCGCGGGAGTTGGAGGCGAGCGAAGGCTGGAAAGGCCCGCGCTACGTACACACGGCGTCGCGACGAGCATCGCGACAAGCGCGAGCTCAGCGCGCAATCGGCAGGGATGTATAGGCGACAACGGCAATCTTCCAGCCGGATGGCTCCCGCACGAGCGTGAATTGATCGACGCCTTCCGACTGCGCCTGGCCGTCGCGCACGACCTTGAAATCAGCACGCACGTACGCAAGCTGACTGTTGTCGATCGTGACCTTGACGTTCGCGATCGGCTCGCGGAAGGTCACCGGATTCGGGTTCTTCTTCATCGCCGCGAGCCACTCCTCGCCGGTCTGATAGCTGTTGGTCCAGGCTCCGTCCCGTTGACGCGTCACGATCACCAGCGCGTTCGGCGTCAGTTCGCTCGCGACCGCATCGAATTGATGATCGCCGAGATGCAAGAGGAACTGCTCGACCGTCTCCCGCACCGACTTCTCGGTCGCGTCGACGACGACGCGTCCCCCTTTCATCACCCAGACGACGCGGTTGATGAGAATGTTAACGTCGGCGAGCGGATCACCGTCGACAGCGACGATGTCGGCGAAATAGCCGGACGCGATCGCGCCGAGATCCTGGTCGTGCCCGACGAGCGCCGCCGGAATCGTCGTCGCCGAGGCGAGCGCCTGCGCCGGCGTCATCCCCGCCTTGACGAACCAGCCAAGCTCGCGGGTGTTCTGACCGAACATGCTGTAGACCGCGTCGGAGCCCATCGCGATCTTGACTCCCGCTTTGAACGCGCGGCGCGTCGATGCCAGATTCTTCTCGATGTACTCCCGGAGGGGCGGAATCGTCTCGGGGGCGAAGCCGAACTCGTCTTTCACGTCCACGTAATACCGATTGTGATCGATCGTCGGGACCCACACCGTCCCGCGCTTCACCATCTCCGCGATCGTCTCGTCGTCCAGATCGATGCCGTGTTCGACGGAGTCGGCGCCGGCGCGCACCGCGTCCTTCACACCAGACGGTCCGTACGAGTGAATCGCGACGCGATGCCCCTTCGCATGTGCCGCGTCGACGACGGCCTTCATCGTCTCGAACGGCACCGTCTGCGTCGTGTCGACGCTCTGGTAGCTGCCGCGCGAGCCGAACACCTTGACCCAATCCGATCCGGCGGCGATGCGCGCTTCGGCCTGCTGGCGAAACGTCTCGGGATCGACCGGCGCGTTGCGGCCGGCCGAGAGCCCCTGGCCGGCGACGAACATCCGCGGCCCGACCATCCTGCCCATGTTGATCAGATCGCGCATCGCGTAGTCGACTTCGTTCGACGCGCCGAGATCGCGGATCGTGGTCACGCCCGTTTCGAGCGTGCGCCGCGCGTTCTCCGCCGCGAGCACCGTCGTCACACCCGCGGGCCTGCGCGGCTGACCGAGCGGCCGCGTCCCCGGCGCGTGGTCCCAGAAGTACGTCATGTGCGTGTGGACGTCGATCATCCCAGGAATGATCGTGTAGCGGCTCAGGTCGATCACTTCGGCCCCGGCCGGCGGCGCGCCTGTGCCGACCGATGTGATTCGATCGTTATCGACGACGATCACGACGTTGGTAACCACCTTGCCGGACCCATCCACGAGCCGGCCAGCTTTGATCGCTTTAGTAGCTGCGAACGCCGACCCGGCGAGAGCACTAAAGAGGACAACCGTAGCGCAGCCCTTTAGGGCTGCCGTGATGCGATTCATTGTTTGTCTTCTTTCTCCCACAGGCTTCTTCCGGCTGCGGATCTGCTTTTCTTCACTGGCGGCGGGGCCCCACCCCCGCCGCGAGCTGACGCTGACGCCTCGCCTCGGATTCCCAGTCCTCGGCTCGGCGTGGCCGCGGGCGCTTCTGTCCGGCTAGCGAGCCGCATATTGCGCTCTTGCTTCTTCGAACTGAGCAGCTATCTCGTTCGCCAATCCCTTTGGCGCGATGACGCGCGCGAAGGGACCGAAGCTGAGAATCCAGCTGTGAAGCGCGCGGTCCAGGCAGACGTCGAGGGTCATGTGCAGTCCACCCGCATCCCCGTCGCGGAGTTGCTGCGACGGATGCCACTCGCGCGCGCGGACGTAATCGGCGACCGCGGGTTGAAACTCGATCTCCACATGCTCCGGCGGTCCGGAGTGAACGCCCAGCGAGTGTGGAAACGCCGCGTCGGGCAACTCCCGGTAATCAACGTCGGGCGTGAAGCGCTCTTCGAGGAGCGACATCTCGTGAATGCGCTCGACGGCGAACGTCCGCACTTCGCCGTACTCCGGCACGAACGCGAGCAGGTACAGGCCGCCTTGCGCGTACGCGAGCCGGTACGGATGCACGAGATAGCTCTTCGTCCGGTCGCTCGATTTCGAGTAGTAGGTGATGTTGGCTTGACGATGATGCAGCGTCGCGTCGAGGGCGCGGGCGATCACCAGCTGCTGGCGCGGGGCATCGTCTCCAGGACCGCGCCGCCGGAGCGGATCCGGCTTCGTCGCGATGACGCGCGGGAGCTGATCGAGGAATTCGCGCATGTGCGGCGTCAGGACGCCCGACAGCTTGTCGAACGCGCTCTCGACGTCGTCGCGAAAGGGCGTACCAGACAGTGATTCGACGAGCGTGCGGCTGAAATAGAGCGCGCAGAGCTCGGACACGGTGAGGCCCGCGGCGAGTCCCTTGAACACCTGACCGTTCACCCGCCAGCGCGTCTTCCCGTCATCGCTCGTTTTGTCGTCGTAGAGAGGAAAGCCGGCCTCTTCGAGGGCCTGCAGATCGCGGCGAATCGTCCGCGTCGTGACGGTGCAGAGCGACGCGAGCTCGTCGATGGTGACGCCCGATCCGCGCGCCCGCTCGATCTCGCGCAGAATCGTCCACTGGCGGATGACTTCGGCGTTGCGCGGCACGACGCCATTCTACACGGCCGAACTTTGGCCGGCATGGCTTCGTCCAACAGTATCACTCGAGTGATACTGTTGCCGTCGTGAAATTCATCGTGAACCCTTCGACGGGGCAGCCGCTGTACCTGCAGCTCATTCAGCAGGTCCGCCACGCGATCGAAACCGGCGTGCTGCAGCCGGGCGACGCGCTGCCCGGTCTGCGCGTGCTCGCGCAGGAGCTCGTCGTGAGCCCGAACACGGTCGTGAAGGCGTACGCCGAGCTCGAGCGCGACGGCCTCATTGACATCCGCCACGGGTCGGGCGCCTACGTGTCCGCGAAGCGGGGACTCAAGCCTCGCGTCGATCGGCTGCGGCTCGCGCAGGAGCGCGTGCGCGCGCTCGTCTCGCGGCTGCACGCCGACGGCCTGTCCGATGAAGAAGTGCAGCGGTTGTTCGAAGCGGAGTTGTTGTTTTCGGCGCCGTCCGCCCGGAGGAAATGATGTCTGACGCGTGGGCCATCGATACGCAGCAGCTGACAAAACGGTACGGCACGCTCGACGCCGTTCGCTCGCTGGATCTCAAGGTGGCGCGCCACGGCATCACCGGGTTCCTCGGCCGAAACGGCGCGGGGAAGAGCACGACGATCAAGATGCTGCTCGGGATGACGCGTCCCACGTCCGGGTCCGGCACGATAGTGAATCGACGCATCGACCATCCGCGCGAGAGCCTCGAGGCGCGCCGCCGGGTCGCGTACGTCGCCGAGGACAAACAGACCTACGCGTACATGACGGTGGAACAGATGATCCGCTTCACCCGCTCGTTCTACACCGATTGGCAACCGGATCTCGAGCGCCGTCTCCTCGACGAGCTCGGCCTGCCGGCGCGGCGCAAGGTGAAGGCGCTCTCAAAGGGGATGCGCACGAAGCTGGCGCTGCTCCTGGCGCTCGCACGGCGTCCAGAGCTGCTGATTCTCGACGAGCCGAGCGAAGGGTTGGACCCGGTGTCGATCGAGGAGCTGCTGCAGACGCTCGTCGCCACCGCCGCCGAGGGCACGACAATCTTTTTCTCGTCGCATCAAATCGCGGAGGTCGAACGGATCGCCGACCGCGTGTGCATCATCGACCATGGGCAGCTCGTCGCCGATCTCTCGCTCGACGACATGCGGCAGGAGTATCGCCGCATCACGCTTGGCTTCACCAGCGAGCCGCCGGTCGCCGACTTTCAGATGCCGGGTGTCGAGCACGTGCGGACGAGCGGCCGGCAGATGGACGTCTTCGTCAGCTGCAACGCCGCCGCCGTCGTCGAGCGGGCGCGCCGCGCGGCAGTGGTGTCGCTCGACGTGACGCCGCTCACGCTGCGTGACGTGTTTCTCGAAACCGTGCAGCACTCGCTGCGGGAG
>MNEX01000277.1 GCA_001917905.1 Acidobacteria bacterium 13_1_40CM_65_14 | reverse complement strand
ATTAATTCAGAATTAATTCACCAACTCACCAATTTCTCGTTCGGGCTCAGAAGACGAATTTCAGACCGAGCTGCAGTTCCCGCATCGGCTTTCTCGTGCTCGTGATCGTGCCGTACAGCGGGCTCGTCAACGTCGTGTTCGGGTCGTTCCAGATCGGGTTGTTGAACAAGTTGAACGCCTCGAGCCGGAACTGCAGGGTTTTGCTCCGCATCCGGAAGTTCCGGATGATCGACGAATCCACGTTCAAGATGCCCGGGCCGAAGAAGGTGTTGCGGCCGGCGTTGCCGAAGGTGCCCACTGCGTTCAAGACATACGCATCGGTGTTGAACCATCGCGCGATCGTGCGCTGGTCGCCCGGCAGGACCGGATCCTGTCCCGTGACGTTCGGACGATCCTGGCCCCCGCCCGTGTTCGACCTGTCGGTGCCGACGTACGCTGTTCTCGGAAAGCCGCTCGATTTCGAGATGATCGTGCTGATCTGCCATCCGCCGAGGATCGCGCCGGCGGCGCCGGTCTTTGCGTACGGCTTTCCTTCGCCAAACGGCAACTCGTACAGGATCGACGAGACAAACCGATGGCGCACGTCGAAGACCGACAATCCCCACTCGCAGTCGAGGCAGAAACTGTTCTGCGGGAACAGCGTATCGCCATTAAGGACGCGTATGCCGCTTCCGTTGTCCGTCGACTTGGATAACGTATAACCGGCAAGCACCGACAATCCCTGGTGGAGCCGCCGCGTGAGTTTGACCGCCAGGGAGTTGTACCGCGCCTCCGCGACGTTCCCGATCTCCTGGACTTTCGTGAACTCCGGATATGGCTTCCGGCTCTGCACCGATCCGGTGATCCCGGGAATCGTTTCGTTCCAATCGAACATACGCTCCAGACGATAGCTGCGGGAGCCGAGGTAGCCGACTTCGAGCGCCGTCGAGCTGTCGAGCTCACGCTGGATGTTGAACAGATACTGAAACATGTACGGCGTCTTGCGATTGGGCATGTTGCCCAGGATGTAAACGTTCGTCAGGCACACCAACGGCGGCGCCACGCCGCAATCGTTCGAGGATCCAGCGCCGCTTCGAACCGCGGGTTGCCGGTGTCCTGCATGTAGAAGATGCCTGTGCCTGCGCGGTACGACCACTTCTCGCTCGGGTTCCAGGCCCAGCCGATCCGCGGCGCGAAGTTTTTCTTGTCGTCGAAGATCAGGCGGTCGCCAAGGCGGCCGTCGCGCGCGACCTGAATGTTCGGCGCGAAGCGGAGCACGGTGCCCTGGTACACGTCGCCGCTGCCGATGCGCACCATCGCCGGATGGCGGGAGAGATCCTGCACGTTCGGCGTCGTGTCGTGGAACGGGATGGACGCGTTCATCAACGTGCCGTTCTTGTCGAGCCATGGCGGCGTGTATTCGTACCGCAGGCCGAGATCGAACGTCATGTTCGAGCGGACCTTCCACGTGTCGGTGAAGTAATACCCGTGGCTCACCGCACGGAACTTCGTCACGGCGAGCGCCACCGCGGATTCGTCCTGCTGCGTGTAGCCGAGCAGGAAGTCGGCGAAGGCATATCCTGTCGCGATCGGCTGAAATGCGAAATTACCTCGCGCAAACTGGTTGCCCACCTGGTTGTACATGTCGTACCGGATCGTGCCACCAGCCTTGAATGCATGGCGCCCACGAATCCACGACACGTTGTCAGTGAACTCGAACGCCTTGTTTCGGTTCGTATACGGGCCTTCCGTGCTGTCGCCAAAGCCGTTGAACCCGGTGATGCCGATTGACGGAATCCCCCACGCCTCGGGAGGATTCAACGAGATGCCCGGGATGTTCAGCTCCTTGATGACGTCGCGCTCGAACGCCAGCTCTCGTCCGAACGTGTTGAAGAAGTAGTTGAAGCCGAACCGGAATTCGTTGACGAGGGTCGACGACGCCGTCCAGGTGTTGCCGAGCGCGACCTGATGAATCCGCGTGTCCAGCTTGGTGCCATTCAGCTTCAACGCAGGTTCCACCTGGTTCTCCTTGGCGTAGCTGTAGCGGCCCATCCAGGACGATGCAGAGCTCTGCACCAGATCCATCCGCTGCGTGTACTGGTATTTGTTGATGACACGATTCTGGAGGGCGAGATAGTTGTTGGTGAGTCCACCGGTGCCGCTATTCGGCTCGGGATAGAACTCGAGCAGCTTTTTGGAGATGGCATTGATGCGGCTCGCAGGAAGGACGTTGCCCGCAAACGGATTGCAGGTCCGCGTGGTGCCGACGACCGTGCATTGGGTCGGGTCGACGATCATCCCGGTCCGCTGCCCCGTCTGTCCGTTGACAGCGCCGAGGTTTGCCAACAGCTCCGAGAAGTCGCCGTTCCGCATCGCCGCGGACGGCACGCTGTAGAGCGCCTGGTTCTGTTTCCGATCCCGGTATCCCTCGAAATTCGACATGAAGAACAGATGGTTCTTCCAGACCGGCCCACCGGCCGTGTAGCCGTACTGATCCCATTTGAACGGCGCCTTCTTGGCGGCGGCCTGCGACGCGGCAAAGGAGTACGGTCTCGCGTCCAGGGCGTCGTCGCGGTGGAATTCGAACAGCGTGCCGTGCAGATTGTTCGAGCCCGATTTCGTGACGACGTTCACCTGACTCGCCTCACGCCCGAATTCGGCGGAGTAGACGCCCGTCTGGACCTTGAATTCTTCGAGCGCGTCGACCGACGGCAGAAAGATGTAGGTGTTGAAGTTGACGTCGGTGTTGTCAACGCCGTCCAGCGTGTAGTAGTTGAACTCGCGGCGCTGCCCGGAAATCGAGAGCTGCTGGTTGGCGCGCGAGCCGCCCTGTCGGTCTCCGGCCTGACCGGGACCGGCAAACTCGGCGCTGACGTTCGGACTCAACGCGACGAGCTGAAGATAGTTTCTGCCGTTGAGCGGCAGCTCGACGATGCGTCTGTTCTCGATGACGGTGCCGATGGTCGCATTCGCGGTTTCGACCAGCGGCGAAACCCCCGTCACGATCGTCTGTTCGGAGATGGTGCCCAACTCGAGCGCGAAGTTGACGCGCACAGTCTGCTGCACCTGCAATTCAACGTCGCGAGTCGCGGTCTTGAAACCGTCGATCTCGCTCTTCACGGTGTACGCCCCCGGGGGCAACGCCGGAAAGTCGTACAGGCCGACCTCGTTGCTCGAAGTCGTACGGGTGGCGTTGGTCGCTTTGTTCACGACGGTGACGGTGACGCCGGGAACCACGCCGCCACTGGAATCTTTCACTTCTCCGGTGATGGTGCCTAGCGTTTGCGCGAAACATGGCGCGCAGAAGACCAAGCAGACGAGAACGACAAACCACGTTCGCTGCATAGCGGCGACTCCTTTTTCCAAGATCGAGCCGGCGGCATCGTAGCGCATTTCAGGCCTGCCAAGAGCCGTCCGGGGGCCTAAAAGTGCGTCTGGCGCAATTAGGAATTCAGAATTCAGGATTTGGAATGTCTGTCCCGAATTCCGAATTCCTAATTGTGAAATGCAGCCTAAGGGCTGCGCTACTTTGCGAGCGGATCGGGACGGAGCTGGAAGTGCATGACTTTGCTCGTCGTCCCCTTGCCCGTCTCCATGTGGAACGGCGTTCGCGTGCTCACGGTCGCGTAGAGGCCGCGTCCCTTCCATCCCGCCTTCGCATCGTCGATGCGGCCGTCCATCCACTTCGTGTAGAACCCCGTCGGATACGGCACGCGGAGGACGACCCATTTGCCGTCCTTCAGCGCGAGCAGACCTTCGGACGCATTGCCAGTGTCGATCGGCACGTTTTCGCCGAGCCCGAGCGTGTCGTGCCAATCGACCCACGTGTAGTAGCTCGCCTCGGCGCTGCCCGGATCGGTCACCCCTTTGAGTTGCGGCAACGGCTCGGGATAGAGGGTCCAGCCCTCGGGACAATGCTGGCCGGTGGCGTTCGGTCCGTTGAGCGGGCCTTTGCACTTGCGGCGATCGAAGCTCGCCATGTGTCCGCTCGCGAGCGCGGTCCAGTAGACGCCGTTGCGATCGACGTCGCCGCCGCGCGGCGAGAAGCCACCCAGCTTGGGATCCTTGAACGGCGGCTCGTACACTTCCGCGAGCGCGGTCTCCGGCGGATTCGATCCCGGATTCAGGCGGACGACGGCGCCGGGGAAGCCGAGAACCGATCCCCAAATCGATCCGTCGGGAGCGGGCGCGACGGCGTAGAACGCGCTGCCGTACCGCTTGTCTTTCGTCGGATCGAGCGGCTGGTTCGGCTCGACGTACGCGTCGCGCTTGCCGTTGCCGTTGGTGTCCATGACGAGCGCGGTCCAGCCCTGCGACTTCACCTCGTCGTGCGTCTCGTCGAACATTTTCGTGTTCAACCACCCGACCACCTGCCCGCCGCCGCTCGTCCACAGCGTGCGGTTCGCGTCTTCCGCGAACATCAAGTGATGCGTGGAGAAACAGGTGCTGATGTGTGTGAGCTGTTTGGTCTTCGGATCGTAGACAGCGAGGTGACGTCCGGCGCCGGTCAGCGGGTAGAGCTTCGCCGACGGGTGAGTCGATCCTTCTTTGCAGAAATCGGGATTCGGCGCCGGCCGGACGGCGGACGTAATCCACACGCGACCCTTCTCGTCGAACATCGGATTGTGGACGTTGTTCTTGCTGGTCCAGATCGCTTCGTCGCCGAAGTACGGCGAGGGCGCCGGCATGTTGGGCGAGGTCGGCGGCGTATTCTGATCGCGCACGGTCAGCTTCACCTGGCTCACGGCGTTGCGAACCGGATCGAGCACCGGCAGGTAGTCGGCGCTGAGCTCCAGCGACCCGTAGATGAGACCGTTCGCATTGAGGGTCGGATTTCGCCGGTCGGTCGACACTTCGTCGTGGAGATACGCTTTCGGATCGGCCCAGTCCCACTGCGTGATGACGACGTTGCGCTCGACGCCTTGCGGCCGCGGCGGCGCGGGCGGCAGCTCGCCGCCGGCGATGCGATCGGTCCAGTCGGCGAACATCGTCAGCGCGCGATCGCGGCCAAAATTCTGGTTGAGGGCGCCGCTCATTCCCGCGCCGGCTTGTCCTGACTGGATGCGGCGATCCCACGCGTCCTTCGACGAAGCGAACTTGCCGAGCTCTTTCGGGATGTCGCGCGTCCCTTTGGTGCCGAGCTGATGACACGCCGTGCAGCCGCCCGACTTCAGATTTCTGATCCACTCCGCTTGACTCTTCACGCTCGGCGAGATGCCGTTGCCGCCGGGCGCGTTGCCGGGGAACTCGCTTTTCTCGGGCACGCGGATCATCGAGAACCAGTAGCCGGCCGGGTAGTACTCTGCCGCGGCGCGCGGGTTGGGCGCGACGATGGCGGTCAGATTCAGATTCTTGCCGGGCGCGGCTTGAACTTTTTGTGAGTCGACGAGCCCGTAGCCGCGCACCCACACGTTGTAGCTCGCCTTCGGCAGATCGGGCAGGACGTAGCGTCCGCGATCGTCGGTGACGACGATCTTCACGAACTTCGTTGGAAGGTCGGTCGTCTCGGCGATCACCCAGACGCCCGCCTCCGGTCCCTTGGTGCTCGTCACGACGCCACCCAGGTCGTCGTTGTCGATGCGAACCGCATCGCCGGTCTGTTGGCCGGCGTTCATTCTGGTTTGCGACGCACCGACCAACAGCGCGAAGCCAACCGCCACCGCGCTCGAGTACAGCATTCGTGTTGTCTTCATGTCTATCTCCTCACGCTCGGCTAAAGCCTTCGCGCTACGACTGCCGAAGAGATGTGCTCTCGCCTTGTCGGCCATCCAAGAGGATGGGCATGAAACCACGAAATCACGAAACCACGAAAGGATGTTGGCTTCTTCAATTGATGTATTTCGCGTTTTCGTGTTTTCGTGGCTACGCCACGATCTGCGGAATCGGGACGCCGTACACGTCGGTCAATCGCATGTCGCGGCCGTTGAACCGGTAGGTTAGCTTCTTATGATCGATGCCGAGCAAGTGCAGAATCGTCGCGTGCAGGTCGTGATACGACGTCGGCTGCTGCTCCGCCTTGTAACCGAACTCGTCGCTCGCGCCAATCGCCTGTCCGCCTTTGATGCCGGCGCCGGCCATCCACACGGTCATCGCGCCGGGATTGTGATCGCGCCCGACGCCTCGCTGTGAGATCGGCATCCGGCCGAACTCGCCGTGCCAGATGATCAGCGTCGACTCGAGAAGACCGCGCGACTTCAAGTCGGTGAGCAATCCCGCGATCGGACGATCAGACTCCGCAGCGTGCTGTGAGTGATTGGCTTTGACGTCTCCGTGCGCGTCCCACGTGTCGGTGTTCTGGTTGCCCATCCCGCCGTGGAACAGTTGAACGAATCGCACACCGTGCTCGACGAGTCGCCGCGCCATGAGACATTGCCTGCCGAAGGGTTCGGTGATCTTGTCGTCGAGTCCGTACAGCTTCCGCGTCGCCTCGGATTCCTTTGTGATGTCGAGCGCGTCGGGCGCGCAGCTCTGCATCCGGTACGCCAGCTCGTACGACGAGATGCGCGCGGCGAGATCGGAGTTGCCCGGATACTGCTGCATGTCGAGCTCGTTCAACTTCGCCAGGAGATCGAGGCGGGCGCGCTGCTGGGCCTCGCTGACGGTGCCGGAGGGCGGTTTCAGGTCGACGATCGGATCGCCCGTCGATCGGAACAGCGTGCCCTGATACGAGGCTGGTATGAAACCCGAGCTCCAATCGTTGACGCCGCCAAGCGGGCCGCCGCGCCCGTCCTGAATCACCACGTACGCCGGCAGGCTCGCGTTCTCCGACCCCAGTCCGTAGGTGACCCAGGAACCGAGGCTCGGGAACCCCATGCGGACCTGTCCGGTCTGCATTTCGTACGTCGCCTGGACGTGATCGTTGGACTGGCCGAACACCGATCGCACGAACGCAATCTCGTCGACGTGTCCGCCGATGTTCGGAAACAGGTCCGACACTTCAATCCCGCTCCGCCCGTACTTCTTGAATTGGAACGGGCTCGGCATCAGCGGACCCGGATGGCCCTGGCGCACGATGACGTCGCCGGCGACTTTGCCGTCCAGCGGTTGTCCCGCGTACTTGGTCAGAGCGGGCTTGGGGTCGAACGTGTCGACGTGACTGACTCCGCCGCTCATGAACAAGGAGATCACCGCCGTGGCGCGCGGCTTGAAATGTGTCGGTTTCGGCGCGTACGGATTGAACCCGATCGCCTTCGCCTCGCACGCGGCCGAGTTCACGATTTCGTCGGCCAGCAGTTTGTCCTGGTTCAGGAGATGGGCGAGCGCGAGCCCGCTGATGCCGCCGCCCGAGCGAAAGAGAAAATCGCGTCTCGACCAGCACGTCTTGCAGGTCTTCATCTCATTTGTCCTCGGTCTGGACTATGCGTCGGACGACCGTTCAAATCTCCACCACGGGGGACACGGAGGACACGGAGTTTGTGTGTGACAACAGATTTCCTCTGTGTCCCCCGTGTCCTCCGTGGTGGAGCGCTCTCCTTCTTCACACCGTTACCGTGCGTACACGAACTCGTTCACATTCAACAGCACGTGGGTGAAATCGACGAGGGACCCCGTCCGTGTCGCATCCCACGCGATCGCCAACTCCGTCTGGCTCGGCGGCCGCGTCAGCGCAATCCGATACGCGAGATCGATTTGCCTCGCCGGATCGTCGCCCGCTTCGCTTTTCACGCGCTCCGCGAACAACTGCGCGTGCCGCAGCACGAACGCATCGTTGAGCAGCGTCAAGGCCTGCGTCGGCACCGTCGAGACGTACCTTGCGGCGGAGGCGACGTTCTGCTCGGGCAGGTCGAACACCTGAAACATCGGGAACGCCAGACCGCGCTTCCGATAAACGTAGACGCTGCGCCGCCAGACGTCCGGTCCGTCCGTCTGGGTTTTCCAGATGCCGTGGTTGGCCTCCGTCATGAGCTCTTTCGGTAACGGTGGAAACACGGGCGGACCGCCGATTGTCAGGTTGATGCCACCGCTCGCCGCCAGGATGCTGTCGCGCACCACCTCGGCGTCGAGCCGCTGCGCGCGGAACCGCCACAGATACTGGTTCTGCGGATCCTTCTCGCGATCCGCGGCGTTCTCGAACGCCGACGCCATCCGGTACGCCTCGGACGTCATGATCAGCCGGTGCATCCGCTTGATGCTCCAAGGCACCCCATCGCGGCTGCCGCGCTGGGGACCCCGCCCACCACCCTTCATGAACTCGACCGCGAGATAGTCGAGCAGCTCGGGATGCGTCGGCGCGTCGCCCATCTTGCCGAAGTTGTCGAGCGTGGCGACGATGCCGCGGCCGAAGTGGTGATGCCAGATGCGGTTGACGATCACGCGCGCGGTCAGCGGATTCTGCGGCGAGACGAGCCATTCGGCCAGCGCTCGCCGGCGTCCGGACGTGCGACCGTCGGCCGGCGGAATTTCGATCGGCGGATTCCCGTACGTCGCCGCGGTGACGAATCCCGGCTTCATGACCGAGCCCTTGGCGTTGGGATCGCCGCGGATCAGGAAGTACGACGGCGGCGCTTCGTACTTGCCCGGACCGTCGTGCAGGAAGGTTCCGGTCGCATCCGTGATCCGGCATTTCGGACAGCCGATGACCTCGTCGCCTTCGCCGTCCGGCGCGAAGCGGTAGTCGCCATCGGTGACGATCTCGGCGACCGGAATCGGCTTCGGCTTCTCCTTGTCGAGGGCGGCAATCCGATCGGCGACGGCTTTTTTTCTCGCCGCATCATCGGGCGTCATGATGCGATCGATCTCTCGCCGCCCGACGGCTGCACCCTCGATCACCTGTTGCGCGAGCAGCTGCTCACCCGGCGTTCGCTCGCCTTCGGGCTTCGCGATCGCCCGTTGCACCCCTTCAGGGAATTTCTTGTACGACTCCTGCCGCAGTTTCGCTTCGTATGGCGCTTCGATCTTCTTGACTTCGGCTTTCAACGGCGCCTGGCGCGCTTCGATGTCTCGAAGCTTCTTCTCGTACGCGTCCGCCTCCGCGCGCGGCACCAGCGGGTGCGTCGTCTCGACGTAGCCGAAAAACGTGGCGACGAGACTGTAGTAATCGCGCTGCGGAATCGGATCGAACTTGTGATTGTGGCAGCGCGCGCACTGAACCGTCAGACCCAGCACGCCGCGTCCGGTCGTCGCGATCAGATCATCGAGGTACTCGTATCGGCGTTCCGGGTTGTCCTTCTCGCGAAACGCGACGCGCGGACCGGCGCGCAAAAACCCGGTCGCGATGAACGTCTCGTCTGTTGTCGTGTCGAGCTCGTCGCCGGCGATCTGTTCCTTCAGGAACACGTCGTACGGTTTGTCCTGGTTGAACGCGCGAATCACGTAGTCGCGGTAGCGCCACGCGTTGGGACGGTCGTAGTCCTGCTCGAAGCCGCTGGAGTCGGCGTAGCGCGCCACGTCCAGCCAGTGGCGGCCCCATCGCTCGCCGTAATGCGGCGAGGCCAACAGCGTGTCGATCAGTTTTTCCCACGCGTCGGGCGAGGTGTCTGCGAGAAACGCAGCGGCTTCAGCGGGGCTGGGCGGCAATCCGACCAGATCAAGATAGGCTCGCCGCAGCAACGTGAGTCGAGGCGCGCGCGGGGCCCGGTCGAGACCCTTGGTCTGGCGCGTCCGTTCAAGGAACCGATCGATCGGGTTGTCGAGGCCGACTGCAACGTCAGGAACCGGCGCCTGGACCGGTAGCTTGAACGCCCAGTAATTGCGCGCTGCGGAAGGAACGCCGGTGTCCTGGGTGACGGCCGCCGTCGCCGCGAATCCCCACACGCCAAGGAGTGACGCCACCAAGGTCTGCCTGATCACGCGCAGCCCTCCTGTTTTTCGACAGATTCGGGCCAATCATAGCGGATAACGGAGGCGACGGCGGCAACGGGATCACAGGAGAAACAGAGAAACGGAGGGAAACGGAGGCGGTTCGACGGTCGGGCCTGCGTAGCAGGCCGACTAACACTGTCGCTGCGCGACGCGTCGAACCGCACAGCTCCGTTCGTCTCCGTTACTCCGTTACTCCGTGTTAAACCGTTCCCTCCGTCCTCTCCGTTCACTCCATTGGTTTCTGGCCGGCGAGAAATCGATCGACTCGGGTCGCGAGATCCTTCAAGTACGCCGCGTCGCCGGCGGCGACCTCGGTCGTCACATACCCGCGATAGCCGATGTCGTCGAAGGCTCGCCGCACTTCCGGCCAGTCGATGTCACCCTCGCCGAGGTTGCGCCACGCGAACCGGCCGCTCGGACGATCCAGCTGAAAATCCTTCAGGTGGACCTTCGCGATGCGCGCGCCGAGCGCGCGGATCCAGTCCTGCGGGTAGCCGTAGAAGACGACGTTGCCGACGTCGAAGTAGGCTTTCAGCCATGGCGAGTCGATCTCGTCGACGTAGCGCACGAACTCCAGCGGGCTCAGGAGGAACTTGTTCCAGACCTCCTCGACCGCGATGATGATCTTCAGCTCCTGAGCCAGCGGCAGCAGCCGCGTCCGGATCACCTGCTGCGATCGCACCCACGCATCCCGATATGACGTGGTCGCGTCGACGACTGCCGGGACGAGCAGCACGGCGTCGGCGCCCCACACCTTCGCGTTGCGCAGTGACGTTTCCATCCCTGCGACGCTCTGATTCACGGCGGCCGGGTCGCCGCTCGACAGCGGGAACCGCCAGTGATCGGCATTCATCACGGAATGAATCCGGAGCCCCGCGTCGGTGGCGGCCTCGCGAATCTCGGCGGCCTCGTCGGCGCGCGCGATCGTCTGCATCTCGATCGCGTCGAACCCCGCATCGCGCGCCATCGCGAAGCGCTGCGCGTACGAGATATCCTTCGGCAGCATCGAAATGAGGACGGCTTTGCGACCGTCTGCGGCGGGACGGTCTGACGGCCTTCGCCAAAGGCTACGGCGGTCCGCCGAAGCTTCAGCGGAGGCGGAAGACCGTCCCCTACCGATGCCCGGTAGTCCGCGACCGATATCCGGTAGGGAACGGCCTTTGAGGCCGTTCCAAAACGGGGCAATCGAGAGCGACTGTAGAAACGTGCGGCGGTCCATTTTTGCCTCGGCGGTGGGGCCCCACCCCCACCGCGAACTGACGCTGACGCCTCGCCTCGGATTCACAGTCCTCGGCTCGGCGTGCCACCCCGGCGTGCCACCCCGGCGCGGCCGCGGGCGCTCACGCGTCGCCCGTCCGCAGCCGCTCCTTCAGCACATCCATCGTCCGCCACGCCATGGCGAGAATCGACCAGGTCGTGTTCTGCGTGCCGCCGCAGACGAACGGGCTCGCATCGGCGAGATAGACGTTCTTCACGTCGTGCAGACGGCAGGAGCGATCGGTGACCGAGGTCCTGGGATCGTCGCCCATGCGCGCGGTGCCGATCTCGTGAATGGACCAGCCCGGCGGCAGCGGATCGCGATCCACTTTGATGTCTTCGGCGCCGGCCACATGCAGCATCTCCTCGATGCTGTCGCCCATGTCCTTCGCCATCTTCAACTCGTTGTCGCCGAATCGATAATCGAAGCGCAGGACCGGAATGCCCCACGCGTCCTTGACGTCGGGATCGAGGAGGACGCGATTCTCTTTGCGCGGGAGCACCTCGCCGAAGCCGCCGAAGCTGATGATCGCGGGATAGTACTTGCGCACGTTCGACTTGAACGCTTTCCCGTAGCCCGTGATGTCGTGCGCCATGCTCGGGTACTCGGCGCAGCCGCCGCCGCCCTGGAAGTGATAGCCGCGGATGAAGTCGGGGTGCTTGTCGGTCACGTTGCGGAACCGCGGAATGTACGGCGCGACCGGACGGCCGTCGTCGAGTGTCGTCTCGGTGCCGATCCGCGCCGGGATGTAGCCGCTGCCGCGGATGCCCATGATGTGCTCGCTCAAGTAGCAGCCGAGGAGACCGGACGAATTGCCGACGCCGTTCGGGTACGCACGCGATCGTGAGTTGAGAAGAATGCGCGTCGAGTCGAGGGTGCCCGCGCCGAGGACCACCACGCGCGCGGTGAAGTCCATCACCTCGCGCGTGTTCGCATCGATGACGCGCACGCCGCTGGCGCGATTGGTCGCCGCGTCGACGAGCACTTCCGACACGACCGAGTACGGCCGCACCGTCAGGTTGCCGGAGTCGCGTGCGGGATAGACCAGCGCCGTCGGCGAGTGGAACGACGCCTGGAGATTGCAGCCCCGCCCGCATCGCCCGCGTCCGGCGCAGCGCGCGCGGTACTTGTTCAACACGCCTTCCGTCGTCACGCCTGCCCGGCCCGGAATGTAGTGGCGTCCCATCTTCGCGATCGATCGCTTGAACGCCACCTCGACACAATTCAGCTTCGACGGACGCTGGTAAACGCCGTCCGGCACCTGGTCGAGCCCTTCATTCGTGCCGGAGCAGCCGAGCAGCACGTCCACCTTGTCGTAGTACGGCTTCACATCGTCGTAGGTGATCGGCCAGTCGATGTCGAAGCCGTCGCGGCTGGCGGCGTTGAACTGCATCGGCCCGTAGCGCAGCGCGCCGCGGCCCCAGAAGTTCGTCCGCCCGCCGAGAATGCGCGCACGCACCCACGCGTACGGCGTCCCCGTCGTCGGATGCTGGCGCTCGTCGACGACCCAGTTGCGCGTGAACTTGTTGCCGGCGTACGACATCACCTTGTCCGACTTCTCGTACGCCGCATTGCTGCCGTACGGCCGATCGAGGAAGTTGTACTCCGCGATCGCGACCGTGCGCTCGCCGGGCGCGAGGCGATTGCGCCGCATCGACGCGTACGGCCACTCCATCGTGCGGTACTCGGTTTTCACGTCGATCATCCGGCCCGCTTCGAGCATCAGCACCTTGATGCCGTTCATCGCGAGCAGGTACGCGGCCATGCCTCCCGCCGCGCCGCTGCCGACGACGATGACGTCCCAGCGATCGGAGCCGGGCTTGGTGGCGTCGGCGAGCTGTTTGGATTCCTGAAGCGCGCCACTCAGATCCAGTGAGAGCGTCGGGTCGGCTTGCATATGTGAACCTGAGATTTCAGATTTCAGAGGGTAGATTTCAGATTGATTGCTTCATTGATCCGCGAATCTGAAATCCAAATCTGAAATCCAATCTGAAATCTGAAATCTGAAATTTCATCGTAAGTGTTTCTGCCCACAATGCGGACAGTCTTTGCCGTCCTCGGTCTGGCAGCCGACGAACTCGCGAAGAAACGTGTTGCCTTTGTAGCGCAGCTCTTCGGCGATGCCGATCTTCGACGTGTAGTAG
>MNEX01000153.1 GCA_001917905.1 Acidobacteria bacterium 13_1_40CM_65_14 | reverse complement strand
CACAGGACCACGCAGTCGGGACGACGGTGCAACGCCTCCGCCTCCGCGAGGGCCTCGAGGCTGTGCGTGCCCTCCTTCAGCGCCGGCACGTACGGGTCGCTGTAGGAAATAATCGCGCCGCGCCGCGCGAGCAGCTCGATGATGTCGAGCGCCGGCGACTCGCGCATGTCGTTGACGTCGCGCTTGTAGGCGACGCCGTACAGGTGAATCCGCGATCCGTTGACCGGCTTGCGCGAGTCGTTCAGCGCGTCGACAACCCGCGCGACCACGTACTCGGGCATCGAGCCGTTGACGTGACCGGCGAGCTCGATGAAGCGGCATTCGAAGCCGCTCTGCCGCGCCTTCCACGAAAGGTAGAACGGATCGATCGGAATGCAGTGCCCTCCCAGACCCGGACCCGGATAGAAGGGCATGAAGCCGAACGGTTTCGTTTTCGCCGCCTCGATGACTTCCCAGACGTCGATGTCCAGTGTGTGGCACATCTGCGCGATTTCGTTGACCAGGCCGATGTTCACCGCGCGAAACGTATTCTCGAGAAGCTTGACCATCTCCGCGACGCGCGTCGAGCTGACCGGCACCACGTCCGAGACGACCTGCGAGTAGAGCGCGGCGGCCGCTTCGGTGCTCGCGGGACCGACGCCGCCGACGATCTTCGGAATGTTCTTCGTCGTGAACTGCCGATTGCCGGGATCGACGCGCTCGGGCGAAAACGCCAGCAAGAAATCGACGTCGGCGCGCAGCCCCTTCGCTTCGAGCATCGGCTGCACCACTTCGTCGGTCGTTCCCGGATACGTCGTCGATTCCAGAATGATCAGCTGTCCCGGCTTCAGGCTGGCCGCGACCGCTTCGACGGCGCGGACGACGTACGAGAGATCGGGATCCTTGGTCTTGCGGAGCGGCGTCGGCACGCAGATGTCGATCGCGTCCATCGCGCCGAGCTCGGTCATGTCGATCGTCGCCTTCAACGTCCCGGCGCGGACGCACGCGGCCAGCTGCGCCTCCGCCACGTCGGGGATATAGCTCTTGCCGGCGTTGATTTGCGAGGTTTTTGCCGTGTCCACGTCGAACCCGGTGACGTCGAACCCCGCGTGCGCGAATTCGACCGCGAGCGGCAGACCGACGTAGCCGAGTCCGATGACGCCGACGCGCGCCTTCCTCGAACGAATGCGATCCAATGTCAGTTTCATGGTCCTCGGGTGCTGAATGACGGTTTACAGGGTCGACTGCCGGTCGGCGACGCGCGGCGACGCCACGCGCTCGAGGTCCGCATCGACCATCATCCTGATCAAGCCGGCGAAGCCGACCGTCGGGGCCCATCCAAGCTGCGTACGCGCTTTCGTGCTGTCGCCGATGAGATGTTCCACTTCGGCCGGCCGAATCAACTTCGTGTCGAGCGTGACGTGCGTGCGCCAGTCGAGGCCGGCGTGGCCGAACGCGACCTCCACCAGGTCGCGGACCGAGTGGCTGATCCCGGTCGCGATGACGAAATCGTCGGGACGATCCTGCTGCAGCATCAACCACATCGCGTGGACATAGTCGCCGGCGAAGCCCCAGTCGCGGTGCGCGTCGAGGTTGCCGAGTGACAACGTGTCGGCGAGCCCCAGCTTGATCCGCGCGACGCCGTCGGTGACCTTGCGGGTCACGAACTCCAGTCCTCGCCGTGGCGACTCGTGGTTGAACAGCATGCCGGAGACCGCGAACAGATCGTAGCTCTCACGGTAATTCACCGTGATGTAGTGCGCGAAGACCTTCGACACTCCGTACGGGCTGCGGGGGTAGAACGGCGTCAGCTCGGTCTGCGGCACTTCGCGGACCTTGCCGAACATCTCGCTCGACGACGCCTGATAGATCTTGATGGAGGGATCGACGTGGCGAATCGCTTCGAGCACCCGCGTGACGCCCTGCGCGTTGAACTCGCCGGTCAGCATCGGCTGATCCCACGAGGCGGGCACGAACGACATCGCCGCGAGGTTGTAGAACTCGTGCGGGCGGACTTCGTCGACCAGGCGAATCAGCGACAGCTGATCGAGCAGGTCGGCGGGCTTGATCGTGATGCGGTCGAGCAGATGCTGGATACGCCAGAAGTTCGGTGCGCTGGCGCGGCGATTCGTGCCGACGACCTCGTACCCCTTCGAGAGCAGCAATTCGGCGAGGTAGGATCCGTCCTGTCCGGTAATCCCGGTGATAATGGCTCGCTTGGACATGAATGGAGAACTTGGAAGTGTAGCATGAGCGCCGACGAGATGGACAGGCTCGAACGCGAGCGGCGCGACGCCGACCGACGCTACAACGACGCGCTCACCGCGCTCGACCGCGCGATTGTCGAGACCAACGGCCGCCCGCTGAACCGCGAGGATTTCGATCGGTTGGCCACTGCGGCGATCCTGTTTCTGCAACAGATCACCGCGTTTGTCGACAGCAAGGACCGATCGGCCGCTGCGGAGGCGAACGCAGGCGTCGAACGGGTCGAACGCGCGCTGTCGAATATCGCCGAGCTCGGCGTTCGCGTCAACGTGCTGCAGCGAGCTGTCGATGCATCGATTCGCACGACTCGCCCCCAGTCGCCATCGTTGGTCACCGCGCCGCCTGCGGCGCTCAGCCCCGACGACGACTACAAGTACGTCGGCTTCGAAGATCAGTTTCGCGGCAGCGATGAAAGCGTCCACTCCCGCGTGCGCGCGTACGTTCCGCTGTTTGCCGGCGCGACCGACGTGGTGGATCTCGGATGCGGCCGCGGCGAGCTTCTGGCGGCGCTGAAGGAGGCCGGCATCCGCGCCTGTGGCGTCGACGTGAACGGCGAGATGGTCGCGTCCGCGCGGGCACGAGGGCTCGACGCCGTGCAGGGTGACGCCCTCGCGTATCTGACCTCAGTCGCCGACCAGTCGCGCGGCGGCGTGATCGCGACCCAGGTGGTCGAACACCTGGAACCGTCGTACCTGCTGCGGCTGCTCGGCGTGGCGGCGCAAAAACTGCGGGCGGGCGCGCCGATCGTGCTCGAGACGATCAACGCCGCGTGCTGGCTCGCCTTCTTCAGCAGCTACATTCGCGACATCACCCACGTCCGGCCGCTCCATCCCGAGACGCTGCAGTATTTGCTTCGCGCGAGCGGATTCGAGCGCGTGACGATTCAGTACAGCGCGCCGGTGCCGGAGTCGATGAAGATGAAGGCGGTGGAGCTGCCGCCCGATCTCGTGACCTCGCAGGACCCCTCGTCGATCGCGCTCGCGCGGATGGCGCACACGATCAACGCGAACGCGATCATCCTGAACAACTTGATGTTCACGCACCTCGACTACGCCGTTATCGGCTATAGAACATGACAGCGCCTGCGGCCACGCCGAGCCGCGGACATGGAGATCCGCGGCGAGGTGTCAGCGATAGCTCGCGCTGGGGCCCTAGCGCCAGTGCAAAAGCGCCTGCGGCCACACCGAGCCGAGGACGTGGAAATCCGAGGCGAGGTGTCTGCGTCAGTTCGCGGCGGGGGTGGGGCCCCGCCGCCAGTGAAAAAAAGTGACTCGGATTGACGTCGCGGTCATTGGCGCGGGCGTCACCGGCCTCGCCTCGGCGCGCGCCATTGCGGCGCGCGGGCTGTCGGTGTGCGTGCTCGAGCGCCATCCGCGCCCCGGTCTCGACACCAGCACGCACAACAGCGGCGTCATCCACGCCGGCATCTACTATCCGGCCGGCACGCTCAAGGCCCGGCTGTCGGTCGAGGGCCGCCACCTGCTGTACGAGTTCTGCGCGCGGTACAACGTGCCGCACCGCCGATGCGGCAAGCTGATCGTCGCCCACGACGAGGGCGAGCGTCATCAGCTCGAGACACTGAAGCGGCGCGGCGACGACAACGGGGTCGAAGGGCTCGAGCTCGTCGATCGCGCGTTCATCGATGTGCGCGAGCCGGCGGTGTCGGCGGTCGCGGCGCTCTGGTCGCCGGAGACCGGCGTCGTCAACGCCGAAGAGCTCGTGAAGGCGCTCCTGCGCAGCGGCGCCGATGCGGGCGCGATCGTTCTTCCCGGCACGCGGCTGGCCGGGGCCGATCGTGCGCGCGACGGCATGGTGCTCCGCACCGAGCGCGAAACGATTCAGGCGAGCGTGGTCGTCAACGCCGCCGGCTTGTACGCAGACGACGTGTCGGCGATGCTCGGGGGAGAGACGTTCAAGATCTATCCGTGCCGCGGCGAGTACGTCGAGCTGATTCCATCGAAGCGCACGCTCGTGAACGCGCTCGTCTATCCGCTGCCGCACGCGCACGGGCTCGGCGTCCATCTCGTGAAGACGACCGGGGGCGAGGTGTGGCTCGGCCCGACGGCGAGCTTCCAGGCGCGCAAGGACGATTACGAAGGCGATCGCCTGCCGGTCAAAGCGTTCGTCGAGCCGGCGCGGCGGCTGCTGCGCGACGTGACCCTCGAGGATCTGCGTCTGGGCGGCAGCGGCATCCGCGCGAAGCTGCATCCGCCGAGCGAGTCGTTCGCGGATTTCATGATCCGCCGCGATCGCGAGAATCCGTTTGTCGTGCAGGCGTCCGGCATCGAATCTCCGGGACTGACCTCATGTCTCGCCGTCGCTGGTCTGGTCGCGCAACTCGTGACCGACTGACGTGGACATCAGGACCGCCATTCATCGGCTGCGCGCGTCCGGCTGCTGGAAGCCGTCGATCGCCGCCTTTCTCCTTCGGAACCTCGAGGCGGATCGATCGGACGACCTTCCGTCAGACGAGGCCGCGTTGCGCGGCGCGGCCGCATGGCTCACGCGCGCGCAGGATGCAACCGGCGACGGTGGGATCGCGGGACGTTACCGTCTTTCGTCCGGCTGGTCGTCGTCGTACCCGGAGACCACCGGGTACGCCATTCCCACGCTGCTGACGCTTGCAGACGTCCTCGGCGACGATCAGTTTCGGCAACGTGCCGGGCGATGTGTCGAGTTCCTTCGTTCTGTTCAATTGCCCTCGGGCGCGTTTCCCGGGCTCGAGGTGGCGGACAATCGAACCAATCCGTCGCCGTTCAACTCGGCGCAAATCATTCACGGGCTGCACCGCTGGTATTTGGCGACCGGCGATCGGACCGTGCTCGATCCAATCATGCGCGCGGCCCACTGGATCTGCGACGTGCAGGATGGCGACGGCGCCTGGCGGCAGCACTTCTATCGACAGCTCGCGTGCGCGTACAGCGCTCACGCCGCATGCTGGCTGGCAGAGATCGCCGACGACCTGGACGAGCCGCGGTTCCGCGCGTCTGCGGAGCGGAATCTGCGCTGGGTTCTCTCGCAGCGTGACCCGGACACCGGTTGGTTCGATCGCAGCGGCTTTTCCGAGCGCGACCATGAGCAGCGGTGCGCGCACACGCACACGATCGCATACACCCTCGATGGCGTGTTGCGCATGTCGGACCGCTTCGATGCCGCCGACGGCCGCGATGCCGTACGCGTCGCCGCCGAGCGGCTGCTCGAGCGGCTCGAACGTTCGAAGACGCTCGCCGGCGTGCTGAACCACCGATGGCAGCCTCAGGTCGATTATGTCTGTCTGACAGGCAATGCCCAGATCGCGCTCATTTGGATGCGGATCGCACAGTCCACGGGTGATGTGCGTTTCGTGAATGCGGCGTTCAAAGCCATTGACGAAGTGAAGCGTGCGCAGACCCTCGCGCACGGCAACGGCGGCATCCGTGGCGGCATTCCGGGTTCGTGGCCGATCGGCGGCGAGTACGTCCAGTTCGCGCTGCCGAACTGGGCCGCAAAATTCTTCATCGACGCGTTGTGCGCGAAGCGCGTCTGTCTCGCCGGATGGCTCGACTCGACGCGGCGGCCGGCGTTGAATCCATCCGAGAGCCGGATGCCCATCGCGTCCGCCCTCGTCGACGCCGGTGGGCGTCGCGTCGTCGTGTACACGACGAGAATCTCTCCGAAATTCGCGAGCCTCGCAGCGCGGTGGCGCAGACGTGGCTTCGCTCCCTCGCTCGTGCTCATCGAGGCCGGCGGCGCATCACGGGCGCGACGATGGTGGTCGACGCTGCGGCGGGCTGATGACAGCGCACGCATCTGCCGCGAGCACGGTTGGAAACATGTGTACGATGCGACGGTTAATTCCCCCGATGCGATCAGTGCGGTCGAGCGCGTGCGGCCGCTCATCGCCGTCGCCGCAGGCGCCGGCATTTTGAGGCGGCCGATCCTGGCCGTGCCTCGGCTCGGCACCCTCAATGCTCATATGGGAATCCTCCCCACCTACCGCGGCATGCACGCCTCCGAGTGGAGCGCGTTCCATGGCGATACGATCGGCTGCAGCGTCTTGTGGGTGGACGAGGGGATCGATACGGGGCCCATCATCGCCACGCGCGTCGTCGACGTCGATGCGTGTCGATCGATCGCCGAGCTTCGGGCGCGTGTCGACGAATGTCAGCTCGATCTGCTCGACGACACGCTGCGATCGATCGTCGAGCGCGGGATCTCGCCGTCCTGCGCACCGCAGCGTCGTGACGAGGGCCGCCAGTTCTTCCGCATGCACGCCGATCTGCGGCGTGTTCTCGAGCAGGCGCTCACCGCGCCGGCAATTGCCGGTAGCGAACGCATCGAGTGAGCGCGTTGCCTGGTCGATCCACGAATCACGTGCGCGATGCGACATCTATGAACCGGACGGCTTTCGGTAGTCCCCGCGGCTGAAATACTTCTCGAGCCACACGTAGAGCACGACGAACATGTAGCGCGCGCCCATCTCCTTGATCTTCAGCTTGGCGAGACCGGCGCGCCGGTTCCGCCATGTGATCGGGATGACGGTCCAGGAATAGCCGCGGACGATCGTTTTGAGCGGCAGCTCCACCGTCAGATTGAAATGCGGCGCCAGAAACGGCCGCAATCCGTCCAGCGTCTTGGTGCGGTAGGCCTTGAACGCGTTGGTGATGTCGTTGAACTTGAGGCCGAACAGCACGCGGATGAAGAAATTGAACAGGCGATTGAGCACGTACTTCGGCCAGGGATAATCGATCGTGGCGCCGCCGGAGATGAATCGGCTGCCGAACACCGCGTCGTAGCCCTCGTTCAGCTTGTGCCAGTACCGGACAACGTCGTGGCAGTCGTCCGATTCGTCGGCCATGACGATCACGACGGCGTCGCCTGTCGCGGCGTCGATGCCGCGAATCACGGCGCGTCCGAAGCCGTGTGGCCCATCGTTCCTGACTGGACGCAACTGCCGGATCGCGGCCGCCGTCCGCTGCAGGACGTCCCACGTTCCATCAGTGCTCCCATCGTCGACGACGACGATCTCGTGGGGCACGCTGTGACGGCACAGCTCCTGGTGAAGGTGCTCGATTGTGGAGCCCACCGACGAGTGCTCGTCGCGCGCAGGAATCACGACGCTCAAGCACGCAAGGGCGCGCGGGTGACGGAGGTCATCTTCGCTCAAAGGGGCTCGGTGAGCGCCAACCAGTCGGGGTGGCGGCGATGATGTTCGGCGATCTCGTCAAGGATGCTCGCGAGGCTAACGGCCGGTGTCCACCTGAAACGATCGCTCGCGCGTGTCGCGTCCATCACCACCCAAGGCACATCCCATTTCCGGCGGTCGCGATCGACGCCGACTGCACGCGGCCCGAAGCGTTCGGCGCACCAGCCGCTCAACTGCGCCAGCGACATCGCATTCGCGGCACCACCGCCGGCATTCCACACGCCTGCCGCGTCTCGTCCGGCGCGCATTTGCCGCTCGACGAGATCGGCGAGATCTTCCGCATGAAGGGCGTCCCGCACTTGGTGCCCGCTCCCGTCGAAGCCCAGGTACGTCAGCCGATGTCCCGACGCCCAGGCACGAACCCAGTACGAAAAGATGCCTTGCTCGGCGGTGCCGAACTGTCCGGCGCCGGCCAGAACGCCGCATCGGTTGATCACGACGGGCAGGTCGAACGTGTCGCCGTACTCGATGGCCATGATCTCGGACGCACGTTTGGTCGCACCATACAGCGACACCGGCGGCGCCGTCGAGAAGTCCTCGGTCACCCCGGCCGGTGACGCGCCCGGCGGCCACGCGCCGGAGGGATCGGGACCGAAGGCTTCGCCGCGAACGACGAGCGGCAGCGCATTCAACGCCTTGACGCTGTAGACACGGCTCGTCGACAGCAGCACGAGTCCGGCGTTGTGCGCCTTGCAGAATTCGAGGACGTTCAGCGTGCCGGCGAGGTTGTGTTCAACCGCCTGGCGGCTGCTTGTGCGGCCGTCGATGCCGGCGAGCACGCTCGGATTCGCGGCGGCGTCAATCACCCAGTCGGCAGCGCCCAGCGCGTCGACATCGCTCCGGCATCGGATGTCGCCGTGCTTCACAGCGACGCCGGCCGTCCTCAGACGCGGGCGGGCAGTTTCGCTGCCCGGCCGACTGAAGTTGTCGATCCCCGCGATTTCCGTGTCGGAGAATCGGCGTCGGAGCTGAAGCGCCAGCTCGCTTCCGACAAAGCCGCAGATGCCCGTGATGACGATCTTCATCAGGCGGACATGCGCTCGTGCCACGTCTCGACGATTTCACGCAACGTCTGCTGCAGCGATTTCGTGACCGCCCAGCCCGGGTAGTGCGCTTTCATCTTGCGCACATCGCTGTAGTAGCAGATGTGGTCGCCGCGCCTCGCGGCGTCGACGTATGTGGAGACCTGCGCGCGACCGGTGAACGACTCCACGAGCGCGAAGGCCTCGAGGATCGAGCAGGAGTTCGTCTTGCCGCCGCCGATGTTGTACACCTCGCCGCTCCGAGGATTCTCCCAAAACGCGTGAATGAAGCTCGCCACATCCTCGGCGTGGATGTTGTCGCGAACCTGTTTCCCCTTGTATCCGAAAATCTTGTATTCCCGGCCTTCGATGTTGCTCTTCACGAGATAGCTGAGAAAGCCGTGCAGCTCGACGCCGGCATGGTGCGGACCGGTCACGCAGCCGGCGCGCAGGCAGCACGTGGGCATGCCGAAGTAGCGTCCGTACTCCTGGACGAGCACGTCTGCGGCCAGCTTCGATGCGCCGAACAGCGAATGGGTCGACTGGTCGATCGAAAAGGTTTCAGGGATCCCGTGCTCGAACGCCGGATCGGTGAAGTCCCACCGCGTCGGCAGTTCTTGAACGGGAATCGCGTTGGGGCCATCGCCGTACACTTTGTTCGTCGACATGAACACGAACGGAGACTCTGGGCAAGAGTGCCGCGCGGCTTCGAGCAGATTCAGCGTGGCCAGCGCATTGGTCTCGAAGTCGTCGACGGCGATCGCCGCCGCCCGCTCGTGCGACGGCTGCGCCGCGGCATGGACGATGAGGCCGGGCCGAATGGTCCGGACCACATCGGTGACCGCCTGCCGATCGCGCACGTCAATCGAGTGATGGTGAAAGTCGCTGAGCGTGCGCTGAAGCCGCTCCTGATTCCAGCGCGTGTCACCCGAAGGTCCGAAGAAGACCGCCCGCTGGTTGTTGTCGATCCCGTGCACACGACAGCCGCGCGCCGCGAGGAACGCGCTGACCTCGGAGCCGACGAGACCTGACGATCCGGTCACCATGCAAATGGGTGCGTCCATCAATCACCAGCGGGGTTCAGGGCGAGGGAATGCGAGCGTCGACGCCCGCGGATCGAGTAGCGGCGCCCAGTAATGAAGTGCATCGTTGGTTCGCACCACGTATTCAACCCATCCTCCTCCGATCGCCAGGGCGGCAATGCAGGCGAGCACCACGAGCGCGCGCCGACGCTGCCGGGCGATCTGCTCGTAGAAGCCCGGCTCGAACAGCAGCGGAACCGCCGCGACGACCGCGCCGACGCCCGCGGCACTGTAGAAGCGGCCGGCGCTCTCGAACGCCACGAAAAACAACGGCATGTTGAAGAAGAGCGTCCACCCGAGAAGAATCGACCGCCGCCGTTCGTGATTCACGGCGATCGCCACTGCCACCGCGGTGAGGAGGAACAGGAACGCCCCTGCCTCGCGCCCGGTTGTATACAGCCAGTTGAACCGTGTGTGGATGCCAGGCCACGACTCGTCGTACACACACCGTCTGAATTTCGAAATCACCATGAAGCCGAAATGGACCGGATACGTCACCCAATACCGCACGACCTCACGAACGGCACGGTCGCTCGCGCGCCGGCTCGTGGCGTCCGTCCGGCTGATGCGCGTCACCCAGTCGAAGTAACCGACGTCGGTGCACGGGTACGGAAACCGTCCGGGAACCTCGCACAAGCTCAAGAACAGGACCTCGCCCGTGTTGGTCGGCAGCGGGCTGAATTCGTGCGTGTATTGTTGCTTATAAAGTGCCCACGTGACGCCGACCGTCATCATCAGCAGCAGCGGCACGACGACGTACCGCCAACGGCGCGCCGCCAGGATGACAGAGACGGCCAGCCATCCCGGCAGCACGTCGTTGCGCATCAGGAACCAGAACGCGAACGCGGCGTTCACCAGTAAGAAGGTTCGAAACGGCGGACGCTCTCCTCCGCGCGTCGCGGCGAGATGGATGAACAGCGTCGCCGCCACGACCAGGGCCATTGGCGCGATGATCGAGTCGACCTGGGTGTAATTGAGCTGCTTGGGCAGGAGCGTCACCAACACACCCAACAGACACGCTATCCACGGCGCGAAGATGCGGCTGGCGGCGGCGACGAACACACCGACGCTCACGCTGTACAGAAGCACCTGAAGGACGATCACCGTCACGGCGATCTCCACGATGTCGGTGGTCCGGCCGATCGCCGCCGCCAGTCCGCAGAACAGGCCGTAGCCGGGCATGCGATGCCATTGCACGATCCCCGGCGGCTCGGTCGCCCCGAGTCCTTGGAGCAGCCGCGCGCCGAGGTAGAGATTGCCCGTCAGATTGCCGTTCGCACCGGATTCGACCAGCTCCGATCCGTACATTGAGCGGAGGTCGTGGCTCCAGTACGGCGAGAACGTCGTGCCGAGCTCGAGGATGCAGACCGAACCGCAGAGGGCAGCAAGCACCCAGGGGCCGATCCGGCGCACCACGGCCCGCGCATACCACGCGGCCGCCAACACGAGCGCGTAGATCGCGATCATCACGAGCACGACGTACGTGGCGTAGAACCGCTGCGCCGGAATCCACGGAAACGGTTGCCGTGTGGATCGCAGCAGGCCGTCCTCGCTGTCGAAAAAGCCGAGCTCACGGATCACGAGCGGCTTGCCAGACACCGTCGGCGTGAACGTGATCCGATTCCATATCGACTGGTGCGCCGACAGACGGATCACGGAACGGACGTCGGCCGCCGGCACATCGAACACCGACACCTCCGATACGGCGGCATCGCCGCCGATAGTCAGCTGCCCGGGGCTCTCAGTGCGAAGCAACAGCACGCGTGCGCGGGCGACTGCCGACGGATCCTGCACAGCGATCGTGAGACTCGACAGAGGATTCGCCGCGTGGATATGGAATCGTCCGGGGTTCAGCCGCACGACGAGCGCGTCGCAGGCATTGCTGCTGGCCGGCCGGCAGCTCACTGCGATGCTCGAGACCGCGATCGATGCCGGAACGCCTGAATAGACGTCACCGAGGACCGAAGCTGCCAGATATCCGGCGAGCGCGACAGCTGCGAGGAGCGCGAGGACGAGCGAGTGAACGGGTCGGTTGATGCTGCGAAGTCGGCGTGAAGCGCCCGTCAACGTAGGGATCACTGCAGCGCGGGGATTTTGGTGGCGCGTTCCTGGATCGTCGAGATCATTGAAGGGATGATGGCGGAAGAATAGCAGATCGCTCAGCGCACGCGATCGCGACCACCGCGCGTCACGTACCTGATTCCCGTCGATGCCTGATGTCTCTTGCGAGCGCGTTGAAGCTCGCGCAGCAGTTCAAGGGCGACGACCCGTACGGCCATCGCGCGGAGTTCATCCGGCTGATCGGCGCAGCGGAAGGCATCACTCGGCTGCAGACCGCGCGGCGGTAATTAGTCGTTGGTCTTTAGTCGTTGGTCGTTGGTCCGCTGGTCGTTGGTCGTTGACTTATTGCGCGACCGGCGAAAGTCGATCGCGCAGAATGCCAAGAAACGCGCGCAGATCGGCGGGACCTTCGCGAGCCGCACGGTGCACGCGGACCATGTCGAGCTGATCGTACGCGTGCGCCACCACGTTGCGGAATCCAGCCGCCCGACCGAGGCGCGACGCGAGATCCGCGGCAATCACGTCCGCCTCGGACAAGCGCCGGAACGCATCCGCATAACTGGCCGGCGCGCCCAGATTGAAATGCAGGCACGCCGATGTCGCGAGATCAATCACCACCTGCGTGGCCTGCCATAAGTGGAGCACCACCGCATCCGACGCGTCTGTCGCCGGCTGAAAGGCCTCCTCGGACGCGGGCAACCGATCAGCGACGCGGCCCAGATGCCGCTCCACGACCATCGTTCGTTCGGCCAGGATGTCTCGATCGAGCGGGCTCATGGACCGAGCTCCGCCAACACCGCATCGTAGCCGCGCCGCAACAACGGCTGCACGTCGCACCAGAACGACACCGCGTCGAACCAGAATCGTGCGAACTCGCCGTTTGCCGTCTCGGCGACAACCCGACCATCTCGTGCCGCGCGGTACCGGAGTTGGGCGCCGGCGCGCCGCAGATCGACCAAGTCGACCCGATCGCTGTTCAACGCGTCGACGAGCACGGCAAGGAGGCGATCCGGATCGAAACCGCGCGAGGCCACGTACCCGAAGTCCCAATCGGAGGATGGCTGATTGTCGCCGCGGGCGCGCGATCCGAAGAGCACTAATAGCGTCAGACCTGGTATGCCGGCCACCGTCCGGCGAAGCGTCACAAGCGAATCGTCGTCCGACACGACGACGATGGTAACAGAAGGGCCTACGTGTCGCCTGGTGAGCCGACACGCACGTCGGCGCCGACCTCGCTCGTGAGATAGCGGCGAAGCGCGTCTTGCCACGTCGGCATCTCGATTCCGATCGAACGCAGCTTCTCGTTCGACAGCGCGCAGTACTGCGGGCGTGCTGCCCGTAGCGGCACGTCCGCCAGCCGTACTCGCTCGAACCGCGGCTCGACGCCGATCTGGCGCGCGAGCTCCTGCGCGAGCTCGAGCCACGTGCAGATACCGGAATTCACACAGTGATACACACCGCCCGGCGCGGCCGATTCGAGGAGCTGTCGCGTGGCGCGTGCGGCATCCAACACGAACGTTGGCGTGATCGTGCGATCGACGAAGACCTTCGGCGTGCCGCCGGCGCGGAGCGTGTTGAACATGCCGGCGACGCTGCCCTTCGCGCGCCGCGCGTCCGGCGCCTGCCCGAACAGCGCTTCCACGCGGAGCACGTACGCGCGCAGACCATCGAGCGCGAACCATTCCCCGAGAAGCTTCGTCGCGGCGTAGACGCTGCGCGGATTCGGACGATCCTCCTCCGTGTACGGCGCCGACGCGGTGCCGTCGAAGACGAAGTCGGTGCTGTAGTGGACGAGCGCGGCGCCGTGCCGATCGGCCGCGCGCGCGAGCGCGCGGACGGCGAAGGCATTCGTGTTCAGCGCGTCGAGCGGACGATCTTCGGCGCCGTCCACGTCGGTGAACGCCGCGCCGTTGACGATGACGTCGGGCCGCGCCCGATCCATGGCGGCGGCGACCGCCGCTTCGTCTGCCGCGTCCAGTTCCTCACGCGTCAGCGCGATGACCTCGTGCCCCGGCGCGCATTCGTGCGCCACCGCGGCGGCGAGCTGCCCGCGCGCGCCAACCACCGCAATCCGCACTTAGCAGTCCGTGGTGCAACTCCATCGTTGCACCGAGAGCGGCGAGGCGCCCGGCTGGCAAGGCGCGACGACCGAGAATATCGGGAATATTTGAGGGAGGAGCAACGCAGCCAGCCGGGATGCATCGCCGCTCGAATGCAGATGGAGTTGCACCACGGGCTGCTAGGCCGCTTTCTCGACGCTGAACTTCCGCATCTGCGCATCGTCGAACACGCCTTCCCAGCGCGCGACGACCGCCGTGGCGATGCAGTTGCCCATGACGTTCACCGACGTGCGACCCATGTCCATGATCTGATCGATGCCGAGGAGAATCGCCGCGCCTTCGAGCGGCAGACCGAACTGCGTCAGCGTGGCCGTGAGGACGACGAGCGCGGCACGCGGCACGCCGGCGACGCCCTTGCTGGTGAGCATCAGCGTGAGCATCATCACGAGCTGCTGGCCGATCGTCATCTCGATGCCGGCAAGCTGCGCGACGAAGATGCTCGCGAGCGACAGGTAGAGCGTGGTGCCGTCGAGATTGAAGCTGTACCCGGTCGGCAGCACGAAGCCGACGATGTTCTTCGGCACGCCGAAGCGCTCCATCACTTCCAGCGATTTCGGCAGCGCCGCTTCGGAGCTCGCCGTCGTGAACGCGATCAGGAACGGCTCGCGGATCGCTTTGAGAAAGGTGAAGAACGGCACGCGGATCAGATACGACACGCCGCCCACTACGACGAGCGCGAAGATCGCAAGGCCGAGATACATCAGCGCGACGAGCTTGCCGAGCGTGAACAGAATCGCGAGTCCCTTGCCGCCGACCGTCGCCGCGATCGCCGCGAACACGCCGATCGGCGCGAACGCCATCACGTAGCCGGTGACCTTGAACATCGCCTGCGCGGTGCTCTCGAGGACGTCGACGACCGGCTGGCCTCTCGATCCGATCGCCGCGAGCGCGATACCGAAGAAGGTCGAGAAGACGACGAGCTGCAGGATGTCGCCGCGCGCCATGGCATCGACGACCGAGGTCGGGAACAGGTGCAGGAAGATGTCCCACGCGTGCTGCTGGTTCTGCGCCATCGCCGCAGCCGCCGACGTGTCGGCGCCGATCGGCATGGCGAGGCCCGCGCCCGGCTTGAAGATGTTGACGAGTGCGAGGCCGAGGAACAGCGCGATGGTCGTCGCGACCTCGAAGTAGACGATGGCCTTCACGCCGATGCGGCCCATCGCCTTGAGATCGCCGGTGCCCGCAATGCCGACCACGAGCGTGGCGAAGAGCAGCGGCGCGATGATCATCTTGATCATCCGCAGGAACGCATCGGCCAGCGGCTTGATCGCGACGCCGAATGCCGGCCACACGTAGCCGACTACGATCCCGAGCAGCAGGCCGATGAAGATCTGCGTCGTCACGCCCGGCATGCGGCTCGAGCGCGAACGTCCGCTACGCGCGGCGGTGGACGAACCCGAGCGGGTATCGGTGCGCAACATTTCCTATCTCGCGCGGGGCACTTTTTTCACTCGCGTGGGGCCCCACCCCCACGCGCGGCTCAAGGCTGCCCCCGCGCGCTGACGCGCTCGCGCCGCAGCGCTCGCGCGTATCTAGAACAGAACGTCGCAGCGGGGCCCGACGTTTCTCACCGGCTCACGGCTGCCGCGCGCTGATGCCGCAGGCGCTACGCGAGTGGACGAACGACGCGACCGCAGACACGACCGCTTGCTGCTGATCGGCGGTCAGTTCGCCGTAGATGGGAATCGCCAGCGACTCTGCGGCCGCGCGTTCGGCGTGCGGGAACGCACCGCGGACGTGTCCGAGATCCGTGAAGCACGGCTGCAGGTGGAACGGGACGGGATAGTAGATCTCGTTGCCGATGCCCTGCTCGTCGAGATGCCGCTTGAGCGCGTCGCGCTCGGGCGTGCGGATCACGAATTGGTTGTAAATGTGGAGGCGATCGGTTGGTTCGGCCGGCAGCGTCACGACGCCGTCGAGGCCGGCCGCGCGAAACAGCTCGCGATAACGCGCGGCATTCACGCGGCGCCCGGCGGTCCACGCCGCCAGACGCGGCGCCTTCACGCGAAGAATCGCCGCCTGCAGCGCGTCCATGCGGAAATTCGCACCGACGAGGTGATGGTAGTACTTCGGCTCCATGCCGTGCGTGCGCAGCAATCGCGCGCGCCTGGCCAGCGCATCGTCGTTGGTGGTGACCAGCCCGGCGTCGCCGAACGCCCCGAGGTTCTTGCTCGGGAAGAACGAGAAGCAGCCGAGCGCGCCGATGCCGCCGACCGGACGTGATCGATAGGTCGCGCCGATCGCCTGCGCCGCGTCTTCGACCACCGGAATGTGGTGCCGCTCCGCGTCCCGCATGATGACGTCGAGATCCGCGCTCTGGCCGAACAGGTGGACCGGCAGGATCGCCTTGGTCCGCGGTGTGATGGCCGCCGCGATCTGATCGGGATCGATGTTGAACGTCGCGGGATCGATGTCGACGAGGACGGGCCGCGCACCGACGCGCGCGACGGCGCCGGCGGTCGCGAAGAACGAGTAGGTGCTCGTCACGACCTCGTCTCCGGCCTTGATGTCGAGCGCCATCAGCGCGAGCAGCAGCGCGTCGGTGCCCGACGACACGGCAATCGCGTGCCTGACACCGAGCACGCGCGCGAGCTCGCTTTCCAGATTCTCGATCTCGGGCCCCATGATGAACCGCTGGCTGTCGGCCACGCGCGTCATCGCGGCGAGAATCTCGTCGCGCAGCGGCCGGTACTGGGCCTGAAGATCGAGCAACGGAACGGGCATGGGAGACATTCTATCCGGCACGCTGACGCTCGGCTAAACAGCGTGTGAACAAATCACGTACAACGCAGAAACCGCGGAACCCGCAGAGAAAAAATGCTCAAGTTTTTTCTGCGTGTTCTGCGAGTTCTGCGTTCAACGTCGTATTTCTTCACAAGCTCTAAAGCCTTCGCGCTACAACGCTCGGCTAGCCGAGCGATCACCTGCGCGACGATTTGATCGCCGCGCGGGTCTCGCGGTCGGCTTCGCGGCGCTTGATCGTCTCGCGCTTGTCGTAGTCCTTCTTGCCTTTCGCGAGGCTGACGGCCACCTTCACGCGGCCGTTCTTGTAGTACAGCCGGACCGGCACGAGCGTCATGCCTTTCTCGACGGTCTTGCCGATCAGTTTGCGGATCTCGTCGCGATGCAGCAGGAGCTTCCTGCGCCGCAGCGGCTCGTGGTCCGCGTAGCCGCGATGGCTGTAGGGGCTGATGTTCACGTTGTAGAGGAACACCTCGCCGTCCTCGACGCGCGCGAAGCTGTCGCGCAGATTGACGCGCCCCTCGCGAATCGACTTCACCTCGGTCCCGAGCAGCACGATGCCGGCCTCGAATGTCTCGAGGAGATGGAAGTCGTGAAACGCTTTGCGGTTCTCGGCGATCGAGGTCTGCGCCTTTTCGCGCTCGGTTTTGTCCATGGTCCTGGCAGCCCTAAAGAGCTGCGCTACAACCGTCTGGGACAGTCGATCCGACAATGATTCCGGTAGCGCAGGCCTTTAGAGCTTGTGAAAGAATCACGTTGAACGCAAAGATCGCAAAGCGCGCAAAGCATCTTTTCGAAAGATTCTTCTTTGCGGTCTTCGCGGCCTTTGCGTTGACGTGATTTTTCACATCCTCTTTAGCGTCCCACGCGATCGAATCGCGACTCGTCCGAGCAGAAACAGGCCGGAAAACGCGCTGTCTCTTAGGAGGCCTGCCTTGCAAGCCTCGCCGCCAACAACACCGCGGCGATCATGCTCTGCGGATCCGCGACGCCTTTGCCCGCGATGTCGAACGCCGTCCCGTGATCGACCGACGTGCGGACGATCGGGAGACCCAGCGTCACGTTGACCGCCTGCCCGAACGCCACGAGCTTGACCGGAATCAGCCCCTGATCGTGATAGCAGGCGACGACGACGTCGAACTCGCCGCGGCGGGCGCGAACGAACACGGTGTCCGCGGGAAACGGACCGGCGACATCGATGCCGCGCGCCCGGCACGCCTCGATTGCCGGCGTCATGATGGTTTCCTCTTCGCGGCCGAACAGCCCGTGCTCACCCGCGTGCGGATTGAGCCCCGCGACCGCGATGCGCGCCTTCGCGATCCCGAATCGCGGCAGCTCGCGCGAGGTGAGATCGATCGTCGCTTCGAGCGACGCCTTCGTCAGCGCGCGCGGAACATCGGCGAGCGCGATGTGGACCGTCGCCAGCACCACGCGCAGCGCGTCGGAGTAGAACATCATCGCGACGTCGCGCGCGCCGGTCAGGTGCGCGAGCAAATCGGTGTGGCCGTTCCACGGCAGCCCGGCGAGGCGCAGCGCCTCCTTGTTGATGGGCGCCGTCGCGATCGCGTCCATTTTTTTCCGTTGTGCGTCTTCGACGGCACGGACGATCGCGTCGTACGCAGAGCGGCCGGCATCCGCGCTCAACTGACCGGGCGCGAACGATTGGCCGTTGGACGCTCCGTAGATGATCGGCTCGCAGACGTCGAGGACTGACGGATCGGCGGCGGCGCGCGCGGCGATTTCAGGTCCGATCCCCGCAGGATCGCCTGCGGTGATCGCGACGCGAGGCTTCATTGAAGTTTGAAGTCTGAAGTTTGAAGTCTGAAGTTTTGAGTTCTAAGTTCTAAGTCTAAGTTCTACGTTCTTATTTCTTACTTCTAACTTCGGCTGCCGCATGATCCACAGCCGCCCGAGCCGCAGCTGCCACAGCCGCCGGAACCGCAGCCGGATGGATTGTCGCAGCCGCCTTCGTCGCCGCAGCCGCCGTGCACGACGCCCTTCGCGTTCGGCAGCTCGTAGCGCAGGCAGCACTTCAACCGGCCGCACAGCCCCGACAGCTTCGACGGATTCAGACTGAGGTCCTGCTGCTTGGCCATCTTGATCGAAATCGGCTCGAATGTCTGCAGGAACGTCGTGCAGCAGAGCGGCCGCCCGCACGTGCCGTAGCCGCCGATCATCTTGGCTTCGTCGCGCACGCCGATCTGCCGCATCTCGATGCGCGTGCGGAATTCGCCGGCCAGCTCGCGCACCAGCTCGCGGAAGTCGACGCGGCCGTCAGCCGTGAAATAGAACACCAGCTTGGACCCGTCGAACGCCTGCTCGACTTTCGTCAGCTTCATGCCGAGCCCGCGCTCGCGCACCTTCAAGGTCGCGATGCGAAAGGCTTCTGTCTCGCGGTGCTGATGCTTGAGGCGCGAGACGATGTCGTCGCGCGTGGCGAGGCGGACGACGCGCTGCGGTGAATCGGGCGCGGGCCGGCGCTTGTCATCGAGCTGGGGAATCGATCGCACGACCGTGCCGACTGCCGGTCCAGCGTCGGTCTGGACGACAACGCGATCACCGGTATGCGGGCGAGGTTGATCGCCGGGCAGGAACGTCTGGGCGCGGCCGACCGGCGTCAGCTTGACGGCGACGAGCGGCGCGCGAGGAGGTACGTTCACGGTACACCTTATATATACGCGATCGCGTCATGCCTGATGGCTAAGGGCTGATGGCTGAGTCCGCCACGGTCCAGCTAAAGCCGGACACCACCTACAGCTGCAACACCAGCCAATCCGCCACGACTTTGACGCCGGCGTTCCGGTCCAGCGCCATCAACGCCTGATCGATCGCGGTAAACGCGCGCACGCCGCGCTCGCCTGCGTACGTCTGCGTGAGCCGCTCGAGCGCGGGCCGCACGTCAGGGTTCGCAAGCGCGCGCTCGTCCGCGCGGGTTGCCAGGACTTCCACGTCGCGCAGCAGCGAGCCCATCGCCCGCAGGTGCGACGCCAGCTGCTCGCGGTCCTCGGCGCCGCCCGCGCCGGTGTTCGTGAGCAGGTCTTTCGCGCTTTCCAATCGCCGCCCCGGATCGTCGCCGCGCGCCGCTTGCGCGAGGACGCGCTCGGCGACCTCACGCGCCTCTTCGTCGATCTCCTCTTTCACGCCCTCCGCGAATCGCAGGCGAATGCACCGCGACCGCACGGTCGCCAGCAGCATGTCGGGACGCGACGTCACGAGGATGAAGATGGACGAGGACGGCGGTTCTTCGAGCGTCTTCAGCAGCGCGTTCTGCGCCGCCGTCACGAGCGCATCGGCCTGGTCGACGATCACGACGCGCCGCCTGCCTTCGAACGGCCGGTACGCCGCGCGATCGACGACGTCGCGCACGTGTTCGATCTTGATCGTGCCGGTGTCGCCCGGCTCGACGATCAAGACGTCGGGATGAACGCCGCGCGCGATTTTCGTGCATGACGCGCACGTGCCACATGCATCGAGTCTGGATTCGGCGCTCTCAGTTCTGAGCGCTTCGTTCTGAGCTTTGTTCCGCACGCAGTTCAACGCCTGCGCGACCGCGATGGCCGTCGCGCGCTTCCCGGCGCCGGACGGTCCCTCGAAGATCAGACTTGGCGGAAGCGTGTTGCGCTCGATCGATCGCGCGAGCAGATCGAGCAGACGCCGATGGCCCGCAATGTCGCGAAACGGCATGATGAACTGAGAACTGAGAACTGAGAACTCAGAACTGTGCCCCCTCGGAACTCTAACCTGAATCCCTTCCGAGTCTGTGTTCTAAGTTCTCAGTTCTGCGTTCTAAGTTTAGGGCTGCTGTCCGGGCTTCTTTTTCGGCTTGGTCGGGTCGTCCTTGGGCTTGTCGGGATCCTGTGTCTGCGGATCGCCGGGCCGCCTGAAGATGCGACCCCAGAATCCGCGCTTGTTGGGTTCGGTGGCCGTCGTCGTCTCCGGCCTGGTTTCGGGCTTCACCACACCGCTCGTCGCCGCCGGTGGCGGAAGGCTTCCGACCACCATGTTCTCGTGCCGCGCCGGCGCGGCTGGACTCTCGCCGTCGCCCATGCCCACCATCCCGTCGGTGAGGCCATGGCCCGAGTGCACCTCGCACGTGATCGTCGGCTCGGTGCCGCGCGCGAAGTATTCCGTGTACACCATCGATCGGCGGTCGATCTCGCCGTCGTTGTTCACGACCTCGACGTCCGAGCAGCCTTCGCCCGCGAGTTGACCCGACACCCGGCACACGCCCACCGCGACGACGCCAGGCGGCGGCGTGAGCCATTCCGGCTTCGCGTCCTTCGTCGCGGCCCTCATGAACGTCGCCCACAGTGGCACCGCGACATCGGCGGCAAACCCGCGCGGCAGAATCGTGCGCGGCTGATCGAAGCCGACCCACACGCCCGTCACCATCCTCGGCGTGTAGCCGATGAACCAGGCATCGTTGAAGTCGTTGGTCGTGCCGGTCTTGCCCGCGGCCGGCAGCTTGAACCCGAGCGCCCGCGCGCGCGCGCCGGTGCCGGCGTTGACGACGTCGGCGAGCATCGTGGACATCAGGAACGCCGTCGTGTCGCTGATGGCGCGCGACGCCGGTTCGTGCGACTGATACAGCAGGGTGCCGTCGCGATCCTCCACGCGGCGGATCAGCACCGGCTTGGGGACGATGCCGTGATTCGCGAACGCGCCGTACGCCGCGGTCATCGACTGCAGCGTCACTTCGCCGGATCCGAGCGCGAGCGACGGCACGTTCGGCAGATCGCCGATACCCATGGCGCGCGCTTCCTGCACCGCGCGCCCGATGCCAATCTGCTGCAGCATGCGGACGGCCGCGCGATTGCTCGACGTCCGCAGCGCCGTCCGCATCGTCATCGAGGAGCCGGTCGAGTGATCGTCCGGCGTCCACGACGTGCGTCCGATGACGACCGGATCGTCGAGGTGGTCGATGATGCTCGCGGGGCTGAAACCCGATTCGAGCGCGGCCGCGTAGACGAATGGCTTGAACGCCGAGCCGGGCTGGCGCTTCGCCTGCACCGCGCGGTTGAAGTTGCTGACGTGGAAGTCGCGTCCGCCCACCATCGCGCGAACGTGACCAGTCTGCGGCTCCATGGCGACGAGCGCCGCCTGCAATTGATTGCGCTCGGGCATCGTGCCCGAGGTCGCGACGGGCGTCGGTCCTTTTGTATTCGGCGTCTGCGTCTTCGCGGCCGCGCGACGGATGGCGACCGCGCGGCGCCGGTCGTCGAGCGACTTCAATTGCTCGGCGACGGCCGATTCCGCGGCCATCTGCATCGGCATGTCGAGCGTGGTATAGACGCGCAGGCCGCCCTGGTACACCAACTGCCAGCCGAAGCGATCGATCAGCTCGCGGCGCACCTGCTCCTTGAAGTACTGCCCGTGCGACTCCGGTTCGCGCAGCGTGTCGTGCAGCGCAACCGGTTTCGCGCGGATCGCATCCAGCGTCGCGCGATCGATGTGGCCGGCGTCGAGCATCGCCTGCAGCACGACGTTTCGTCGCGTCGTCGCGCGTTCGAGATTCACCGTTGGCGCATAGCTCGACGGCGACTTCACGAGCCCGGCGAGCAGGGCCGCTTCTTCGACGTTGAGCTCTGACGCGTGCTTGCCGAAGTAGCCGCGCGACGCGGCTTCGACGCCGTACAGCCCGTCGCCGAAGTACACCTTATTCAGATAGGTCTCGAGGATGTGATCCTTCGTGTACAGGTGCTCGACGCGCGCCGCGAGAATCAGCTCCTGGAACTTGCGATGGAGCGTCTTATCGGCGCGAAGAAAGCTCTGTCGCGCGAGCTGCTGCGTAATCGTGCTGCCGCCCTGCGCCGCGCGGCGACGCCGGACGTTGGCCATCGCGGCCGATCCGATTCTCACCAAGTCGAAACCGCGATGCTGGTAGAACCGCTGATCCTCGATGTCGAGAATCGCATGCACGAGATTCGGCGACATCTCGGAGAGCGGCACCTCGAGGCGCTGCTCCTTATAGATGGTGAAGGCCATCTGATCCGAGGCGTCGAAAATGGTCGTCGCCTGGTCCATGTCGCCGATCTTGCGGATCGCGTTTTGGTCGGGAAGTCCGTCACGCACGCTATTGAGAAACCACGTGCCGCCGCCGACGGTCACGATCGCGACGAGCGCGAACGCGATGACCAACGCGGGTACCATACGTGGATGCCGGCGTCGTGCTTCGCGCCAGTCGTCGCGCAGATGAGCCAACCGCTGCCGGACTCGGAATACCATGCTGATGCTGTGACACGGGGTGCAACAGATGCGCCACAGCGCAGCAGATCAAGTCATCTCCGGATTTCATGGCATTTCGGTTGCACCACCACTTCGCGGAGGTTTGGGTGGGGACCCTGTCACGCATCGGGTTGGTCGTCGTCATACCAATACTTATGGTGTGCGCGCTCCTTACGCCTCAGCTCGCCCGCGGCTCGCGAATCGAGCTTCCGCTCGTTGACCGTGCACAAATGACCGTGATCACATCGAAAGACGACTCGACCTTGCAGGACGCTCGCGATCAAGAGAAGTACGACGGCGACGGTCCGGTGGACTTGTACGGCAACGAAGTCACTGACGCCGTCGCGAAATACAAGTTCGACGCGACCGGCAGCTTGTACGAAACGCATTCCCCTCAGACCGAATTGCCACGACTCGGCTCGCCGAAAAGCTAATCCATAACCTCAGCCAGTCGCGCTCGCGGGGGGGTGGGCCCCGCCGCAAGCGTAAAAAAAGAAAAGTGTGCGCTTTTCTCGGGGTGACCATGCGAAAACGGAAAATGTTGGCGACGGCATTCGTGCTCGTCGCGATCGTGTCGGCGCAGGGACAATCGACCAGGAACTACAAGGCGCGACTGTCGCCGGTGCCCGTCGACATCGCGATGATGGCGAACATCACAGGCTCGGGATCGGCGACCGCCGTTCTCGCTGACAACAAGCTCACCATCACGGGAACGTTCGACGGGTTGAAATCGCCGGCGACGATCGCGCAGGTGCACAAAGGTCCCGTCACCGGCGTGCGCGGACCCGTCGTCTTCGATCTCGTCGTGACGGGAACGACGAGCGGGACGATCAAGGGCACCGTCACGCTCACGCCTGTCCAGATCGCGGATCTCGACAAGCGCCGGTTGTACATTCAGATTCACAGCGAGAAAGCTCCGGAGGGCAACTTATGGGGCTGGTTATTCGAAACAAAGAGATGACGACGCAAGCGCCTGCGGCCATGCCGGGGCCCCCAGCGCGGCAGCCGCGCTGGGGTGGCGTGCCGAGCGGTCTGCCGCGAGGCATCAGCGATAGCTCGCGCCGGGGGTGGGGCCCCGGCGCCAGTGCAAAAAAGTTGGCGAGCCTCTTCGCTGCACTCGGGTTACTGGCGGCGGTGGCTACAGAGCAACAGACGAACGGCGTCTTCACCGCCGCGCAAGCCGCGGCGGGACGTGCGGCGTATCAAGCCAACTGCGCGAGCTGCCACATGCCCGATCTCGGCGGGCGCAACGAAGCGCCGCCGCTCGCGGGCGCGAACTTCGTGAACACGTGGCGGACGCGCACGACACAAGAGCTCTTCGACTACATGTCGGGCACGATGCCGCCTGACGTTCCCAGCCTCGCCGCCGATCAATATCTCGCGATCGCTGCGTTCGTGCTGCAGTCGAACGGCGCACCGGCAGGCACGCAGCCGTTCTCACCGGCGACAGCGGTCCCGATCGGGACGATCGCCACAGGCACCGCGCCGCAAGGAGCTGTCACGGCCACGCAGGGTCGCGGTGGTCGTGGGCGTGGCGCAATCGACGACGACAACCCGGCCGGACGCGGCGGTGGACGCGGGGGCGCGGCGGCGGGAGCGGTCGGCGTGACCGTCGCCGGCGAAGTGAAGAACTACGTGCCGGTCACCGACGAAATGCTCCGCAATCCGGATCCGGGCGACTGGTTGATGGCGCGGCGCAACTATCAAGGCTGGAGCTACAGTCCGCTGTCGCAGGTGACGCACGACAACGTCAAGGATCTGCAACTCGTCTGGATGTGGGCGATGAACGAGGGCGGCGGCGCGAGCGAGCCAATGCCGCTCGTGCACAATGGGATCATCTACCTGATCAACACCACGAACATCCTGCAGGCGCTCGACGGCAAAACCGGCGATCTGATCTGGGAGAACCACGTCGGCCCGAATGCGCAGAACGGGAACGGCGCGATGCGCAACATCGCGATCTATCAGGACAAGGTGTTTTTCGCGACCAACGACGCGCGCCTGATCGCGCTCGATGCGCGGAGCGGCACGCGCGTGTGGGAGACGCCGATCGCGGAGAGAGCCAAGGGCTACTCCGCGACGAGCGGCCCGATGATCATCCGCGGCAAAGTCGTGCAAGGTCTTGTCGGATGCGATCGCTACGGCAACGACGGCTGCTACATCAGCGGCTACGACGCGACGACCGGCAAGCAGCTCTGGAAGTTCAACACCGTCGCCCGCACGGGACAGCCGGGCGCCGACACATGGGGCAAGCTGCCCGACAACCTGCGCGTCGGCGGCGAGACGTGGATTGCCGGCAGCTATGATCCGGATCTGAATCTCACCTACTGGGGCGTCGCGCAGGCCAAGCCGTGGATGCGCGCCAGCCGAGGGTCCACCAATTTCGACAACGTGCTGTACACGAGCTCCACCGTCGCGCTGAAACCCGATGACGGCAGCCTCGCGTGGCACTATCAGCACGCGCCGGGCGAGTCGCTCGATCTCGACGAAGTGTTCGAGCGCGTCCTGGTCGACATCGGCGATCAGAAGGTCGTGTTCACGATCGGCAAGCCGGGCATCCTCTGGAAAATCGATCGGAAGACGGGCAAGTTCCTCGACTACAAGGAAACGGTCTTCCAGAACGTGTTCGAGTCGATCGATCCAAAGACCGGCGCGCCGCAGTATCGCGCCGACATCCTCGAACAGCAGACCGAGACGTGGATCCAGTCGTGTCCGAGCACGGAAGGCGGTCACAACTGGCAGGCGATGAGTTATCACCCGGGCACGCAGCTGCTCATCATCCCGCTCAGTCAGTCGTGCATGGAGATGTCGGGGCGGAAGATTGAATTCAAGGACGGCTCCGGCGGCACCGGCGCCGACCGCCGATTTTTCGAGATGCCGGGCACCGACGGCCACGTCGGCAAGCTCGCGGCGTACGACGTGAAGACGATGAAAGAGGTGTGGAGCAAGGAGCAGCGCGCGTCGTTCCTCACCTCGGTGTTGACGACGGCGAGCGGCATTGGCTTCGTCGGGGATTTGGGTCGCACGTTCCGCGCCTTCGACGTGAAGACCGGCGAGACATTGTGGGAAACGCGGCTCGGCACCTCGGTGCAGGGCTCACCGGTCACGTTCAGCATCGCCGGGCGGCAGTACATCGCGGTGACGACGGGCCTGGGCGGCGGCAGCCCGAGAAACGTTCCGCGGATCATTAGTCCCGATGTCCGCCATCCGCTGAACGGCAACGCGCTGTACGTCTTCGCGTTACCGGAGCGTAAAGGTTCATGACATTGCGGATTGAGGATTGCGGATTGCGGATTTATTGGTGATTGGGGATTGATGATTCGAGCATTCATCGCCATTCCGTTTCTCATCGCCGTGCTCACCCCTCAGGCGACGCCGCCCGCGGTTTACACAGCGGCGCAGGCCACCGCGGGACGCGCGGCGTATCAAGCCAACTGCGCGAGCTGCCATGTGCCGGATCTCTCAGGGCGGAACGAAGCACCTCCGCTCGCGGGCGGAAGCTTCATGAACACCTGGCGCAGCCGCACGACGCGCGACCTCTTCGAGTTGATGCAAGCGACGATGCCGCCGAACGCGCCGAGCCTGAACGTGGATCAGTACCTCGCGATCACGAGCTTCATCCTGCAGTCCAACGGCATGCCCGCCGGATCGCGGGCGTTGACGGCGACGACCGCCGTGCTAATCGGAGCGGGAGGCATCGTCGGGGCGGACCCAAGTGTCCGCCCCGGGCCGACGCGCGGGTCGGCCCCTACAGGCGCAGCAACTCCACCTGCACCGGGAACGCGGACGGTGACGACGCTCGGCCCGGCTGGACAAACGGTCTTCGGCGAGGTGAAGAACTACGCGCCAATCACCGACGAGATGCTCCGCAATCAGGATCCGGCGGACTGGCTGATGGCGCGGCGCAACTATCAGGGCTGGAGCTACAGCCCGCTGACGCAAGTCACGCGCGACAACGTCAAAGAGTTGCAGCTCGCCTGGGTGTGGTCCATGCAGGACGGCGGCGCCAACGAGCCGACGCCGCTGGTCCACAACGGGATCATGTTCCTCACCAACACCGCGAACGTGATCCAGGCGCTCGACGCGAAGACCGGCGAGTTGATCTGGGAGCACCGCCTGCCGCCGTACGCGCATATCGGCGCGGCGACGATGCGCAACATCGCGCTCTATCAGGACCACGTATTCGTCGCGACCACCGACGCGCATCTCGTCGCGCTCGACGCGCGAACCGGCAAGCAGGTCTGGTCCACGGTGATCGCCGACAGCGCCAAGGGCTACACCTCGTACTCGGGACCGATCGTCATCAAGGGCAAAGTCGTGCAGGGGCTCACCTCGTGCGATCGCTTCGGCAACGACGGCTGCTGGATCAGCGCGTTCGACGCGGACACCGGCAAGCTCGCGTGGAAATTCAACACGATCGCGCGATCGGGACAGCGCGGCGCCGACACGTGGGGCAAGCTCGCGGATCCGTTCCGCGTCGGCGGCGAAACATGGATTGCCGGCACGTACGATCCGGATCTCGATCTCACCTACTGGGGCATTGCGCAGGCGAAGCCGTGGATGCGTGCGAGCCGCGGCACGACGGCGTTCGACAACGCGCTCTACACTGCGTCGACGGTCGCGCTGCGGCCCAACGACGGCACGCTCGCATGGCATTACCAGCACGCGCCGGGCGAGTCGCTCGATCTCGACGAAGTGTTCGAGAAAGTGCTCGTCGACGCCGGCGATCAGAAACTGCTGTTCACCATCGGCAAGCCGGGCATCCTGTGGAAGCTCGATCGCAGGAACGGCCAGTTCATCGACTACCAGGAGACCGTGTTCCAGAACGTCTTCGAGTCGTTCGATAAGAAGACGGGGACGCCGACCTATCGCGCCGACATCATCGAGCAGGAAACCGGCAAGTGGATCCAGTCGTGCCCAAGCACGCAGGGCGGACACAACTGGCCCGCGATGAGCTATCACCCGGGCGCGGGACTGCTCGTCATCCCGCTCAGTCAATCGTGTATGGAGATCTCCGGACGCAAGATCGAGTTCAAGGAAGGCAACGGCGGCATCGGCGCCGATCGCCGCTTCTTCGAGATGCCGGGCAGTGACGGCAATCTGGGCAAGCTCGCCGCGTACGACGTGAACACGATGCGCGAAGTCTGGTCGCGCGAGCAGCGCGCGTCGTTCTTGACGGCGGTGTTGACAACCGGCGGCGGCCTCGGCTTTGTCGGCGATCTCGATCGCGTGTTCCGCGCCTTCGACGTGAAGACCGGCGAGACGCTGTGGCAGGCGCGCCTCGGCACGTCGGTGCAGGGGTACCCGATGGCGTTCAGCGCCGGCGGCCGCCAGTACATCGCGGTGACGACGGGACGCGGCGGCCTCGAGAGTCCGCGGATGGTCCCCCGCACGCTCGCGCGCGAGCTGAACTATCCGTCTGGGGGCAACGCGATTTATGTCTTCGCGTTACCTGAAAGACGTTAGACATTGCGGATTGAGGATTGCGGAATGCGGATTTATTTCGGATTCATTGTCGATTGGCTAATCAACAATAAATCCGCATTCCGCAATCCTCAATCCGCAATTTTCAATTACCGTTTCCCCGCCTGAATATCTTTCGCGACTTTCTCGACGTCTGACCAGACGCGCAGAAGGTTGCCGCTCCAAATCTTCCCGATCTGTTCTTCGGTGTAGCCGCGGCGCACGAGCTCCAGGGTCAGGTTGAACGTCTCGGCCGCGCTGTTCCACCCTTCGACGCCGCCGCCGCCGTCGAAGTCGGACGCGATGCCGACGTGATCGATCCCGATCAGCTTCACCACGTAGTCGATGTGATCGACGTAGTCCGCGACCGTCGCGTGTCCGGCGGAGGGCCACTGCCGATCGAGGTCCGCCATGCGGCGTTCGAACGCCGCGCGCCGATCGGCCGACAGCGCCTCGAGTCCGTTCCCGCCGCGCCCACGGCCGCCGCCGGCTGCAGGCGCTGCTGATCCTTCAACGGGACACCGCCTCGATGAGGTCGTCTGCGGCGCGCCCGCGCCACCACGCCCGTTGGTCAGACCGAACTCCTGACGCAGCGATTCGATCGCCGGCCCGCGCTGCGGAGGGTCCGCTTTGATGAAGCTCGCGACGGCGTTGATCTGCACGACCCCGCCGTTGGTCTTCATCGCCATCAGCTGCTCGTCGTCCATGTTGCGCGTCTGGTTCGCGAGCTTCCTGACCGACGAGTGCGACGCGATGACCGGTGCTTTCGAGAGGCCGATCATCTGCATCATCGATCCCTTCGACGGATGCGAGACGTCGACCATGATGCCCCACTTGTTCATCTCTTCGATCGCCTGGCGGCCGAGCGGCGACAGTCCGCCCCACCTCCACGTGTTGTCTGCCTCGCCGGTGTGCGAGTCGGCGAGCTGATTGTGGCCGTTGTGCGCGAGCGACATGTAGCGCCCGCCGCGATCGTGGAACTCTTTCACGCGCTTGATGTCAGTGCCGAGCGGATAGCCGTTCTCGATGCCGATGACGGCGACCTTCTTGCCGCGCTTGGCAATGCGCGTGACGTCGGCGGCGGTCAGCGCGAGCTCGATGTCGTTCGGCGCGAGGTCCTCGGTGAGGTGATGGACGGCGTTGAACTTCGCGAGCGCGGCCTTGTACGCGCGGTCGTAGCCGGCGGGCTGAAACGCGTCCGCGACCTGCGGCGGGTTCGACTGGCCGACGTAGACGATCATGAAGGAGACGTCGAGCCCGCCCTCCTTCATCTTCGGCAGGTTCACCTGGTTGGTGAGCCGCATCGTGTAGTTGCACTCGCGCGTGAAGTTGTTCGGGTCGATGTCGTTGTGCGTGTCGAGCGTGATGACCCGCTCGTGGATCCCGCGGGCGCGTGCGACGAGGTCCTGGTCCTGAGGCGCCGCCGCGACACCGGCGAGCGCGGCTGCCGCAATGAGTCCGATTCTGAAACGCATGAAATCCTCCACGTTCGCGTGATGTTAACCGCAGAGCGCGCCGAGCCCGCCAGATCTTTCAAACAAGGAGGAGCGGAGGTAACGGAGCGCCTCGGTTCGACGGCGCGCCGCGAAGCGGCGCGCACACGGTCAACTCGGCCGCGTACGCGAATCGCATCCTTCGCTGCGGCGATTCGCGTACGTGGCCGAGTCGACC
>MNEX01000189.1 GCA_001917905.1 Acidobacteria bacterium 13_1_40CM_65_14 | reverse complement strand
GCAATCCCATCAAAAAAAAGATGAAGTACGGGGCGCCGCCGCCCCCGTCGTGCCGGGAGGGAGCGCCGGCGCGACGGAGGCGGCCGGCGTCCCGGCCGAACTCAAATCGAAGTCGCGACATACTTCGAGCACGGTTTCGCGGCCGACGGGACGCTCGTCCGCGGCAAAGCCGTTCAGAAGCGCGTTATCGCAGATGACGCTCACCGTACGCGGGATGCCGCGTGAATGCTCGAAAATCGTGTCGATCGCCGCGCCTGTGAACAGTTGATCACTGTTCCCGCCCGCGGCAGCGCAGCGCCACACGCTGCTTGAGCTGCCGAAGCGACGGCTCGTTCAGACGATCGGCGAGCTCCGGCTGACCGACCATCACGACCGGCAGCAGCTTGTCGGTTGCGGTCTCGATGTTCGCCAGCAGACGAATCTCTTCCATGAGCTCGTACGGCAGACATTGCGCTTCGTCGATGACCAGCGCGGAGGTGCCGCCGGCTTCGCGGCGCGCCAGCAGCGTTCGCGTGAGCTCGAGGACGAAACGGGTCTTCGAGGCTTCGGCCCCGGCGTCGAGGCCGAAGCCCCACGCGAGAAACTCGAAGAACTCGCTGCGCGTCAGAAGCGGATTGCTCAAGTAGACGGCGCACGTGTGCTCCGCACGCTGTTGTTCGAGCGCCGTGTGCACGAGCGTCGTCTTGCCGGTACCGGCGTCACCGACGAGGACGGTGATGCCTTTGCGGCCGGAGATGCCGTAGTGCAGATGGCTCAACGCTTCACGATGCTTCGTGGACAGAAACAGGTATCGTGGGTTTGGCGTCAGGTCGAACGGCCGTTCCCGGAGTCCGTAGTAACGCTCGTACATGCGTGTTCAGCAGCGATTAATGCGCCGCCACCTTCCATATGAGCGCTGCTGTAGACGCGACCATGGCGACCGCAGCGGTGGCCACCATGATCCAGCGGTTGCGAACGCGCCGGCGTTCCTCGACGCTCGTCACCATCATCGGAATCATTGCCAGGACCGGAAGCGCGATCGACGTCACGACGTCGTCGTCGGTTCGCAGGCTGGTATCGCGGTATTCGAGCAGCGCGGCGAGGCCGAGGCCGAGACCGAGACCAGCCAGCGCGCCCATCAGGTTCATGCGGGTTCGATTCGGACTGAAAGGCTGCTCGGGCACGCGCGCGGGATCGAGAATCCGGAATTGTTCGCCAGCCTGACGTCGTTCGAGGTTGGCGGCGACTTTCGAGTCTTCGCGCTTAGTCAGCAGGTTCGTGTAGACCTGCTGCAGAGTCGTGTAGTCGCGCGTCAGCTCGATGAGCTCGGATTCACGCGCCGGCGCCGACTCGACGCGTGCCTGATAGTTCGTCATGACGCCGCGCAGGCGCTTCTCTTCGGTTTCCTTCGACGCAATCTGCCGATCGAGGTTGCTCATCTCTGATTGCAGATTGCGCAGCCGCGACAGTCGCGTCGCTTCCGCGACGCTCACCCGTACGGGGGCCACGGCCGCCGGCGTCTGCGCCGGCATCGCGCGGCCGGCGGCTGCGACCTTGGCCTCGAGGTCGCGCACCAGCCGCTTCGCGCGCATCACGTCAGGATGTTCCGCCGTCAGCCTGGACTCGAGCGCCTGGAGGGCGTGACGCGCCGTCTCGAGCTCGTCGGCCGCCGTCGCCTCGGCGGGCGCCGCTGGGGCCACGCCGGGCGCCTCGGTTTTGGTGTCGGTCGGCGTCAAGTCGGCGATCGATCGCTCGAGGAGCAGCCGCCTGTCCCGATCGCGATCGATCGATTCGACCAGGGCCTGGACCTGCAACTGGGTGTTCTGGATGACTTGCAGGTTCGAATCGACCTGCGTCGGCAATTCGCCCGAGTACCGGCGCCGGTACTCTTCGACTTTCTTCTCGTGTTCGCCGAGCCGCCGCCGGGCGTCTTCGAGCTGGCTTTCCAGGAACTGATTGGTCCCGTCGGCCAGCACTTCGCGATCGCGGCGGTTCTCCTCGATGAAGAGTGAGGCGAGGCGGTCGGTGACCTGCATCGCTTTCTGGGGATCGCCGGAGACGTAGGTGATGCGGAACGCATCGCCCTTCACCGGTTCGACCTTGATGTCGTTTTGCCGCATTCCTTCGACGATGTTCTCCATGACGCCGGTCTTACGCGCTTCGGCGTAGAGGTCGAAGTCGAGGATGATGCGCTCGAGAAACGTGCGGCTCAGAATCTGCTGACCGATCGACTGCAGCCGGTCCTCGATGCGGCTGGTCACCGTCGATCGGACGTAGCTTTCTGGAATCCGCTGTGGCACGACGAGAATGACGGTTTCCGAACGGTACAAATTCGGCGTGAGGCGCGATTGGATCGCCGTGCCGCTCGCAACGACGATGAACGGCAACAGGATCAGCCACTTCCGGCGCCATGCGATATCGAGAAAGTCTTCCGGGGTGTACTTCTTGCCGGGAATCACGCGTCAGCCTCTTTCAATGCAGCACGGGCGTCTGCCACGTTACGCCGACGCGGACGCCCTGCCGTTTCTGTTGGTTCGCCAGTCCCGGTGCGAGCTGCACGTCCTGGTCGAAGCGATGGCCGTAGTAGAAGTACTGCGCCTCCAGCGCGGAGCGACGGGTGACGGTCACTCGCAGTCCGGCGCCGGCTGTCCAGTTCCAATAATTGTTCTTTGCCGTGGCGCTGACGACGCCGACCGTGCCGGACGACATGCCAATCGATGACGCCACGGACAGGCGCCGGTTCACCGCGCCGCCGATGCTCGTGCTGAGAGAATTGGCGAGCACGGGCTGTGCGAAGCCTTCAAGCAGATGCACATCGCGTTTCAGCGCGAGCCGAGCGTTCCACGTACGGCCGATCATCCGCGTCAGCGTCGCGTCGCCCGTCATCACGAACGCCATGCCTTGGTCCAGCTTGGTCGCCACAGAACCCGAGCTGAAGTTGAGCGTCGTCCGGCGCGAGATGGAGAGCGCCCGGCTGTAATCGAGACCGAGATCCAGGGCGTGGACGCGGACCGCCTCGGTTGCCGAGTTCGGGTAGCTTGCGCTCCTCAGACCGTAGCCGGTGCGCAGCGAGATATATCGGGTGAGGCGATGACTGAGCGACACCGCGCCGACGAGCGACGTCTGATCGAGATCCGAGCGGCCGAACGTCGTCCGGTGCAGGTTGTATGAAAGTGACAGCGACGAACGGCGGCTGATGGCCTGATTCATGGTGATATCAGTGGTCGACGTATACGCGGCCAGTCCGGCGTTGGCGAAGTCGCCGTGAGCCAGGGCCGTCTCTTCGAGTGCGGACGGCGCCGGCTGAGGCACTGCGCCGAATTGGAAAAACGGCGAGTAGCCGATGGTCTGGCTGGCGCGAAGCTGACGCTGCGTTCCACCCATTGAAAACCCGACCGTGCCCTGATAACGCATCGGTGTCACCGCGCCGGCGCGCGCGTCGTACCGCATCACGGTTCGTCCGCTGACGCCGAGAGTCGCTCGCCGCACCTGCCGCTGGTAGGTGAGCATGGCATCCGAATCGGCGTGCACGCCGCTCAGCGCGGCCACCTCCGGGGCCATGCCCTCGGAATCGCCTGCGCCGGCGCCGGCGAAAGACAGGGTCAGCATCATCGTTTGCGGCGGTTCACGGCGCGGGCGGCTCGCGGTGGTCTGCGCAGACGCGCCGGTCGCCATCGCACAGGCGAGCACTATGCACGTCCACCGGATCACTACGGCACGACCACGGTATCGCCCGGCTGGAGCTCGATGTTCTGTTCGAGGTTCTTGCCGGTGAGAACCTGGCGGTAATTGAACACGTGGGCGGTCTGCCGCCCACTCTTGCCGGTCCGCATGATGAGAATCCGCTTGCCGTCGGTGAACTCCTTCAACCCGCCCGCAAGCGAAATCAACTGCACGACGGTCGTCGGTCCGTTCAACGGGTACGGACCCGGTTTTTCGACCATGCCGGTGATGAAGACCTTCCGGCTCTTGATCTCCTTGACGACGACGGTGACGCTCGGATCCTCGACGAAGCGGCGCGCAATCGTACTGACCGTCTCGCGCAGCTCGCTCGGCGTCAGGCCGCCGGCCTGGACGTCATTCATGAGCGGCAGCGAAATCTTTCCGTCCGGCCGCACGACGACCTCGCACGACATGTCCTTGTCACGCCAGAACACGATCGACAGCACATCATCGGGACCGATGACGTAATGAGCGGCCGACACCGCCTCCGGGAGTCGATCTTGTGCGCCGCCGCTCGCGCCGCAGACGACGACCATCGACGCCAGCAACGCGAACGCTCGCCAGGTCATGAAGCCTGTTGCGCGGAATGGCCGTCCCGGTACTCACGGAACGGAAGCTGACATTCGTGTTTCCGCAGGAAGTTCAGAAACTTCTTGTAGTCGCGCGATTCCAGGTTGAACAGCTGCGCGACGATCTTGTAGTTCCCGCGCGCTTCCTGCAGCCCTTTGCCGACGAGGTCGCGGACGTTGGATCGCGTGATCTCGCGCTGCATGTAGAGGGGGTACACCGCGGTCCAGAAGGACTCGCGATCCTCGACGAGGCGCTTGTAGAGATCGTCGGCGATGGTGCGGCGCCGTTCGCGCCTCGGGCGATGCGTCCCCTCGTGACGGCTGCGAATCTCGTGCGGCAGGTCGTCCAGCGTCGCCTCTTCGTTGCGGCAGGTGACGACGAGGCGCTCGATGACGTTTTCCAGCTCGCGCACGTTCCCGGGCCAGCGGTACTCGCTCAGCGCCGCCATTGCATCCGCGTCGATCGACCGGACAGAGTAGTCACCGCGGGTCGAGAACGATTTCAGCGAATGCGTGATCATAATCGGGATGTCTTCCTTGCGCTCACGCAGCGGCGGCACGACCAGGTGAATGACATTCAGACGGTAGAACAAGTCCTCCCGGAATTGACCGAGTCCAATGAGCTCGCGCAGATCGCGGTTGGTGGCCGCCACCACCCTGACGTTGACGCGTCCGCCCGAGGCATCCGATCCGACCTTCTGCAGCTCGCCGGTCTCGAGGAATCGGAGCAGCAGGCCCTGCATGCGCAGCGTCATCTCGCCGATCTCGTCGAGAAACACGGTGCCCGAGTCGGCGATTTCGAGCTTGCCGGGTTTGTCGCGGTACGCACCGGTGAAGCTGCCTTTGACGTGCCCGAACAGCTCCGACTCGAGGAGCGTTTCGGGGAGCCCGGCGCAATTCACTGGAACAAACACGCGGTGTGCGCGCGTACTCCGCGAATGGACCGCGCGGGCGACCAGTTCCTTGCCGACGCCGCTTTCGCCGGTGATGAGCACCTTGGCGTCGGAACGGGCCACCCGGTCAATCTCCTGCGTCAGGGCCACAAACTGTCGACTGGTGCCAATCAGTTCTGCCGATCCATTACGCGTCATAGGAGTCCTCGACCCGGTAGGAGCAGTGTGCCGCCCCCGACACGGGGGCGACCGACCGCGCTTTTCCGCAACTTTTGTTGATTGCACAGGCGTATAGTGCAAGGTGGTCGCCAGACGAGCTAGTTGTTGCACGGTTCGGCTAAGCCGTTGCGCCTAGGATAGCTACGGGTTCCATTGAGGGCGTCCGAGTCGTTCCGGGTACGATCGACCGTGCGTTGCGGACAACATCCGGTTGATAAAAGTCTGCTTTACCGCGGATTAAGGGATTGGCTCAGAGGTCGTAAGACTTTTGTCGGAGGGATGGGCCCGAATCATCGGACCTTTCCCGCTCGAGACGTACGTAGCACTCGTGTTTCCGAAGGAAGCTGAGGAATCGCCGATAATCGCTCGAGGGCATGTTGAATAGGTTGACCAGGCCCTTGTAGTTCCCGCCGGTCTGCGCCAGGCCGCGGCGCAGGATCGCCTTGAGATCGGCTCGCGTCAGATCGCGCGTCATGAACGGCTCGTGGACGACCTTCCAGAAGGATTCGCCGAAAAGGACTATCCGTTCGAAGAGCTCGTCCGCCGCCGCTGTGGCCGCCCCCGCGACTGGGACCCGCCGCTGAATTTCGGCCGGCAGGTCGCCGACGACAATGAGGTCCTCGGCGGCGCGGCGGAGGATCAACCGCTCGACCACGTTTTTGAGCTCACGCACGTTGCCCGGCCAGTCGTACGCCACCAGATGCGCGAGGGCGTCCGGCGCGAGCTGCGCGGGCTTGACGTCGTGGTGCTCCGCGTACGACCGGAGAAAATGGTCCAGGAACACTGGAATGTCTTCACGGCGCGCCCGCAGCGGCGGAATGAGAATGTGGATGACGTTGAGCCGGTAGTAGAGGTCCTCGCGAAAATCCTTCGACGCGATCCGCTCGAGGAGTTTGCGGTTGGTCGCCGCGATGACGCGCACGTCGACGCGCGCCTGCACGCGATCGGCGCCCACGCGCTGGATTTCGCCATTCTCGAGGAAGCGCAGCAGCAACGCCTGCATCCGCAGACTCATCTCGCCGATCTCGTCGAGGAAAATCGTGCCCTGGTGAGCTATCTCGAGGAGGCCGAGCCGATCGCGGTACGCGTCGGTGAAGCTGCCCTTGACGTGACCGAAAAGCGCCGACTCGAGCAGCCCCTCCGGGATGCCCGCACAGTTCACCGCCACAAGAGGCGTCGGCGCGCGACGGCTGCGCTGGTGCACGAGACGCGCGATGACTTCCTTGCCGACCCCGCTCTCGCCGGTGATGAGGACCTTCGCGTCCGACCGTGCGGCGTAGTCGATCTCGGCCTCGACCGCGCGAATCGCGGTGCTCACCCCGATCAACGGTTGCGCTTGCTCGCTCAAGCATTCTCCCGTTCTAGCCCGGCCATCTCATGGACGAGGCGGCACCTCCGATAGGTCCAACCTCGTTGCCAAATCGGCATCATGTTGAAATCGTGGGGCTTACGAGAACCCAGACGGTCTGGGATGAGGCTGAAAAGCAGCGGAAAAACGCGTAGAAATTACACGTCTTCTGTGACCTCGCGGGCGCTCGCGTAGGGACGCGCCGTCCTGAATCGCTGGAACGGCACGTGGCACTCGTGCTTGCGCAAGAAGTTCAGGAAGCGTTTGTAGTCGGTCGGCGGCATGTTGAACAGCTGGACCAGCACTTTGTAGTTCCCGCCGGTTTGCTGCAGTCCACGGCGGAGCACCGCGCGCAAGTCGGCGCGTGTGAGATCGCGCGCCATGAAGGCCGGGTAGATCACCGACCAGAACGATTCGCGGTGTGTGACCAGTCGTTCGTACAATTCGTCGGCCACGGACGCGCCGACCGGTGCCGGCTGCGCAACTACCGGCCGTCCCCACTGTTGAATTTCAGCCGGCAGATCGGTGAGCGTGATCAACCCGGTTCGGCTGCGGACGATCAGCCGCTCGGCGGCGTTCTTCAGTTCGCGGACGTTGCCCGGCCAGTCGTAGGCCACCAGGTGCGCGAGCGCATCGGGCGCGAGCTCGGGCGGCCTGACCCCGTGCCGTTCCGCATACGAACGCAGGAAGTAATCGAGGAACACCGGAATGTCTTCACGTCGCGCCCGCAGGGCAGGGATCGTGATGTGGATGACGTTGAGCCGGTAGTACAGGTCCTCGCGAAAATCCTTCGACGCGATCCGTTCGAGCAGGTTGCGATTGGTCGCGGCGATGACGCGCACGTCGACGCGCGACTGCACGCGGTCGGCGCCCACGCGCTGGATTTCCCCGTTCTCGAGGAAGCGCAGAAGGAGCGCCTGCATGCGCAGACTCATCTCGCCGATCTCGTCGAGGAAGATCGTGCCCTGGTGCGCCATCTCGAGGAGGCCGAGCCGATCGCGATACGCTCCTGTGAAGCTGCCTTTGACGTGACCGAAGAGCGCCGACTCGAGGAGCGAGTCGGGGATGCCGGCGCAATTGATGGTGACGAGCGGCGTGTGCGCGCGACGGCTGCGCTGATGGACGAGGCGGGCGATGACTTCCTTGCCCACGCCGCTTTCGCCGGTGATGAGGACCTTCGCATCCGAGCGCGCGGCGTACTCGATCTCGGCTTCGATCGCGCGAATGGCGGTCCCAATCCCGACGAGAGACTCGCTAGTGTCCTTCACGACTCAACCGTCTCAGCCACCATAAATCAAATCCGCCGCGGATCGGTGCCTTGCGCGTGAGCGAGCCGGTAGCCGGCGATCGTGACCGCGACGGCAGGCCGCGCATCGTCGTCCTCGACGCCCTTGGGCGGTTCGGTACGGACGACGCGCCCGCGGCAGATGACCGTCGCGGCGTCCTCGCCGCCTCCCACCTCCGCGGGGAGCGCGAGCAACATCTCAATTGGCGTCTGTAACGGCATCAGATGATCGGTTCGGAACAACACGCCCGAGCGGCTGATGTTCTCCGTGCGGCCTTCACGCCACTGCTGGTCGCCTGACGGGCGATACCTCAGCGGAATCCGGAGCGGATACCGGGGTGCGCGTACGAAGGCCGGCTTCTTGGGGTCACGTTCCATCGGCTCGGGATACACGCCTCTTTCAAGACGACTGCCGCTGCCAACGCGCGCGCTTTCCGACTCGAGCGGTCACTTGTGAGCGACTCGTCCGCGGTTTGATGACGAAATCGATGTTGCCAGCTGGTTCGCGCACGCTCGATCGTAGCACCGGTGGACCGTCGTGTGGCGCCAAGGCGCTATGCCGATGGCCGCTCATCTGCGCTCGTACTTCTACGCTCAAGCACAGCTAACGCTTCTACGCTCAAGCACAGCTAAACGCTTCTACGCTCAAGCACAGCTAACGCTTCTACGCTCAAGCACAGCTAGCGCTTCCGTTTCCTCCAGCGCGCGCGTGCGGCTTTGCGGGCGATCACCCGACGTTCTTCGGCCGAGAGCGCATCGGCGCGGGCGTGCCCGCCCTTCAATCCACCTAATCGCCCAAGCGCAGCAGCGTGAGGATTCTTTCGCGTTCCCTTCCGTCCCATACCGTCTAGGGTAGCGCGTTCCGGCCTGATTGGGCCATTTTGATGTGGCCATATTTCAGGCAATACCCATGCTGTGAATTGTGACGCCAGACAATGCGTCTATCAACTACTCAAATTGCCTGCTGAGGTCATTGGTGCTTGAGCGTTCACGCAAGTCCAATCGCAACAAAGTGCTAGGGGCTGCTTGATGGGGCAGGCAGCGGTACGACGGTTGCTGACACAAGCGACAGTTGGACCAACAACACATGTTCGACGAGCAGTCGAGGGGGAGCGTTATGAAGTCACGGGTGGCGGCAGCGAGACCACGAGGCGAAGTAGTTCGACAGTTCATCCAATGCACAGCAGTGGTGGCAGCGCTGCTGACGCCGCTGTCGGCCGCTGC
>MNEX01000111.1 GCA_001917905.1 Acidobacteria bacterium 13_1_40CM_65_14 | reverse complement strand
GGTCGCGTCGATCTCGTAGTCGGCCTTCGGTAAACGGTTGGGTCGCAGCGGCATCCCAGGCGTGCCGGCGTTGCGAATCGCCGCGATGCGGTTGTTCTCGACGACGATGTCGACGGGGCCGCGGGGCGGACCGCCGGTGCCGTCAATCAGCATGGCGCCGCGGACGACCATCGTCTTGTAGGGACCGAAGCCTTCTCCCGTCGCGCGAGCCGGCGCCGGCGTCAGCGGATCGCGCTGCAGCGGCGCCTGATTGAGCGGCTGCGTCGGATTCTGCGCGAATAGCGCGATGCCAGATAGCGTCGCGAGAAAAAGGACGGCGAAGAGAGTCGGAGTGCGGCGCACGGTGAACATGACAGCCTCCATGAACGGCCAATCTTACGCCCTATTACAGAGCAGCCCTGACAGCACGTCGCAGGATTAAACAGCCCGTGCTGAAAGTCTGGCTGCATTCGACGGGCGATGCATCCCCGCCGGCTGCGTTGCTCCTCGCTCAAATACTCGCGGTATTCTCGGTCGTCGCGCCTTGCCGGCGGGGCGCCTCGCCCGTCTCGGTGCGACGCCAGACTTTCACCACGGGCTGTTAAGCTCTCCACCACGGAGGACACGGAGGACGCGAAGGACAAGTCCTGTTTTGAATAGCTTCGAACCTCCTATCCTCCGTGTCCCCCGTGGTGGCGAGGTAAGTTTGAACGCACTCTAAAGGGCTGCGCTACGGCTGTTACGTGGCCGTGCCGGACCGCGCCTATAATGCGCGACACACCGCCACCGAGCGGGGACAGCCTTGAGCTCGGCGCGTGGGGGTGGGGCCCCACGCCCGCAGGAATGCCCCCCCGCGAGAAAGTGAACAATGCCTATTTACGACCGCACGCTCGAAAGGATGTCGCGCCGCGAGTTGATGAAGCTTGCGTGGATGCTCGGCGCGGCCGCCGTCGCGCCGCCGATTCTCACGCGGCGCGCCTTCGCCAAGCCGATCTTCGACGCCTATCCGTTTTCGCTGGGCGTCGCCTCCGGCGATCCGCTGCCGGACGGCGTCGTCTTGTGGACACGTCTCGCGCCGAAGGCACTCGAGGGCGGCGGCATGCCGATGGTGAACGTCGACGTCGACTGGGAGATCGCGCGCGACGCGCGCTTCAACGCGATCGCGCAGAAAGGAACGGCCATCGCGCGGCCTGAGCTCGGACACAGCGTCCACGTCGAGGTCAGCGGTCTCGAGCCGGGTCGCGAGTACTGGTACCGCTTCCACGCGGGCGACGAGGTGAGCCGCACGGGACGCACGAAGACCGCGCCGCCCGCGGGCTCGGCCATCGATCGTCTGCGCTTCGCAGTGTGCGGCTGCAATCACTACGAGATGGGCTACTTCACCGCGTTCCGCCGCATCGCCGAAGAGCAGTTCGACTTCGTCTTCCACACCGGCGACTACATCTACGAGGGGCGTCCGGACGGCGGCCGCAGCGACCGCGTGCGTCAACACGTCGGCCACGAGCCGTACACGCTCGACGACTACCGCAATCGCTACGCGCTGTACAAGTCGGATCGCGATCTCATGGCCGCGCATGCCTCGGCGCCATTCGTGATGGCGTGGGACGATCACGAGGTCGACAACAACTACGCCGGCGATTTCGACGAGAACGGCACGCCGCCCGAGCTGTTCGTGCTGCGCCGCGCGGCGGCGTATCAGGCGTACTACGAGACGATGCCGCTCCGCGCAAGCGCGCTGCCGTCAGGCAGCCACATGCGCATCTACCGGCGGCTCCAGTTCGGCAACTTGATTGATTTCAGCGTCCTCGACACACGGCAATGGCGATCGGATCAGGCGTGCGGCGACGGCAACCACACTGATTGCGCGGAGGCGCTCGATCCGACGCGCACGATGATGGGCGCCGAGCAGGAGAAGTGGCTGTTCGACAACCTCGCCGACGTGAAGGCGCGGTGGACGGTCATCGGCCAGCAGGTGCCGACCTACGCGCGCGACATGCGCGGCGCCGATCCAGAAGGTCGCTTCTCGATGGACAAATGGGACGGGTACGTCGCCGCGCGGCAGCGCCTGTACGCGCGGCTGCAGGAAACGAAAGCCCCGAACCCGATCGTGCTGTCCGGCGACGTGCACATGCACTACGGCGCCGATCTCAAGGTCGATTTCACCAATCCGCGGTCGGCGACGGTCGGCGTCGAGTTCACCAACACGGCGATCACGTCAACCGGTGACGGGTCGGATGTCGCGCCGACGTGGGATGCGACGAAGGGCGACAACCCGCACATCAAATATCACAGTGCCCGGCGCGGCTACATCGCCTGCACGGCGACGCCCTCGTCCATGCGCGCCGATTTCAAAATCCTCGATAAGGTCACCGTGCCTGATCTGCCGATCCGCACCGGCGGGTCGCTCGTCGTTCAAGCGGGACGCTCGGGGTCCTTCACGGATTGAGGATACGCCTGTAGCGCGAAGGCTTTAGAGCTCGTGAAAAAATACAACGTTGAACGCAGAACTCGCAGAACACGCAGAAAGACCTTAAGCATTTTTTCTCTGCGGGTTCCGCGGGTTCTGCGTTGTACGTGATTTGCTCACAATCTCTTTCCCGAGCGACACATGACTCTCGCCAACGTGAAGCGCCGCATCGCGGCGTCGGCGCGGCGGCGCCGGCCGATCGTGGCCGTGATCGGATCGGGTCGCAGCGCCGACGCCTGCTGCTCCGAAGTTGGCCGCCTCGTCGCAACCCTCGGATTCGATCTGCTGACCGGCGGCGGCCGCGGCGTGATGGAAGCGGTCAGCCGCGCGTTCTTCGAGACGTCGCCGAGATCGGGCCTCGTCATCGGCGTCATCCCGGCGGAGGTGCACGGCCTCGCGCAAATCGAGGATCGGACGGCGACCGACGTCGTGTACGAGCCGCCGCAGGGCTATCCGAACGAGTGGGTCGAGATCGCGATCTATACGCACCTGCCCGACAGCGGCGAGCAGGGTACGCTGCGGTCGAGCCGCAATCACATCAACGTGTTGTCAGCGGACGCGATCGTTGCGCTGCCGGGACGAGAGGGCACCGAATCAGAGGTGTGGCTCGCGAAGCAGTACGGCGTTCCGGTGATCGCTTACGGCGATCATCAGCCCGGTCCGCCGTACGGCATCACTCACGCAAAGTCAATCGACGAGATTCGAGAATTTCTGATGAAGTCGCGAACGTGACGCATTCCAAATTCCACGTTCCAAATTCCTAATTACTTCTTCGTCTCGTCCTGCAGCCGCTGCAGCCGGCCCGCCAGGCCGCCGAAGAGCGGCGAGACGCTTGATGAGTAACCGGCGTACTTCTCCGGCACCTTCCACTCTTTTGCGGCCTCTTCCGCTGGCTTTCCGGATTTCACCGCCGCCTGCGCCCAGTTCAGGAAGTCCTGGTTGAACTCGGCGAATGTTTTGAGATCGGCCCACGTCGTCTGGTTCGGCATGTGGCCGTTGATGATCGTGTCCACGTTCTTGACGCCGCCATGCACCTTGTTCAGCGTCTCGGGATAGCGCAGCACGCTGCCGCCGTTCGCAGCGTCGACGAGCGGCAGGTTTTTGCCGGCAAACAGATCGCCGAGGTGCGCGGTGCGCAGCGCGGGGAACACGACGATCGCGTCGCCGTTCGTGTGGCCCGGACCGAAGTAATAGAGGTCAACCTGGTCGGCACCCTTTCCGATGGTCATCTTGTCCTTGAACGTCCGCTTGGCCATGCCGCGGTTGTTGTTCTGCTTGAAGATGTCCATCTTCTCCATGTTGGTTTTCGTGTTTTCCTGGACGACGATGTCGACGGTCGCCGGAAAATCAACGTTGCCGCTGACATGGTCGCCGTGCGTGTGCGTGTTGATGAGCGTCGTCACCGGCTTGGGCGTCAGCTCCTTGATCTTGTCCAGGATCGGCTTGCCCCAGCCCGGGTTCTTCGCGTCGACGACGACCACGCCGTTGGCGGTGGCGAAGACGGCCGTGTTCCCGCCGCCGCCGTCGCCTCTGAGCACCCACAGGTTGTCCTTCACCTTCTCCACGGTCACGACCGGCGGCCCCTGCTGCTGCGGCGGCTGGTACGCCGCCAGCGACAGCCCGCCCACCGCAATCAGCACGCCCAATACCAACGCTCGTTTCATATCAAGCCCTCCAATCTGCAATCAACAATCAATCTGCAATCTGAAATCTGAAATCTGAAATTTCGAGCTTCACTTGAGCTCGTCATAGATGACCTGCACGGCACCCGTCTGCCGCTCCTTCTTATACCCCTTGTACTTGGTCATCAGGTCGATCGACGCCGCCGCGTCGGCCGCGCTCTTGCCGGCGGCCTTCGCCTGCTTCACCGCGGCGACCAGGTCGTCCATGTACTGCGCGTACTCCTTCAGCTCCGGGACCGTGCGCAGCGGACTGTGACCGACGATCAGCGTGTCGACGTTGTTGGCCACGGCGACAGCCTTGCGAACGGTCGCGGCGTACTCGACCCCGCTGCCCCCGTTGGCTTTGTCGAGCAGCGGTGCGTCCTTCCACGCGAACATGTCGCCGGTTTGCATGACGCGCACCGACGGATACACGATCCACGTGTCGCCGTTCGTGTGGCCGCGGCCGAAGTAGTACAGATCGACGCGGTCTTTGCCGCTGCCGAGCGTCATCTTGTCCTTGTAGGTTTTCTTCGGCAGTCCTTTCGCGCCGTCGCCCTTGAAGGCGTCCATCTTCTCCATGTTCGCCTTCGTGTTCTCGTGCGCGACGATCTCGACGGTCGCCGGGAACATGTTGTTGCTGCCGGTGTGATCGCCGTGCGTGTGCGTGTTGATGATCGTCGTCACCGGCTTGTTGGTGACGGTCTTGATCCGGTCGAGCAGCACCTGTCCCCAGCCGGTGAGCTTGGTGTCGACGACGACGACGCCGTTGTCCGTGATGAACACGCCGGTGTTGCCGCCGCTGAACAGGCTGCGGTCGGTTGGATCCGATCCGGTGATCATGTAGAGGTTGTCCTTCACCTTCTCGATTTTCGTCGCGGCCAGCGCGCCGGGTGTCGGCCCGGCCGGCTGCGGCGGCTGCTGATACGCGGCCAGCGACAACCCGCCGACCGCAATGAGCACGCTCAACACCAACGCTCGTTTCATGTCACCCCTCCTCAATCACTAATCACTAATCACTAATCACCAATCACCAATCACCAATCACCAATCACCAATAAATCCGCACTCCGCAATCCTCAATCCGCAATGACTCGCTTCACGAGAGTCCTCCCGGAAAGAAGACCCGTTGAATGAACCAGAAGGTGCCGGCCGCCATCACGACGATCGAGCCGGCGAACGCGAGCCGCCGGCCGACTTCCTCGCTTCGCGAGCGCAGCGCGCTCAGCACGGACGCGACCGCCACGACGACGATCAGCTGACCGATCTCCACGCCGAGGTTGAATGAGAACAGCGACCAGCCGAGCGCGCGCGGAGGCAGATCCATTTCGCGCAGCACGTTCGCGAATCCGAATCCGTGGATGAAGCCGAAGGCGAAGGCAATCCACGCGCGCACGTCGCGGCCGTCGCGCACGAGCAGATTGTCGGCGCCGACGTACACGATGCTGAGCGCGATCGCCGGCTCGATGATCCGCGCCGGCGGCGTGACGATGTTGAGCGCGGCGAGCGACAGCGTGATGCTGTGCGCGACCGTGAACGCCGTGACGACGACGGCGAGCTGGCGGATCGTGCCGCCGAGCAGCAGCAGGCCGACCAGAAACAGCAGGTGATCGGGCCCAACGAGAATGTGGTGGATGCCCGACGGAAGAAACTTGCGCACGACGGCGAGCGCGCCTTGACGCGTGCCGGCGAAGTAGTCGAACTGGATGCGGCCGCGATCGAGAATCGCCTGCGTCAGCGCGTCGCGCTCGTAGATGTTCAGGAACGTCTGGTGCTGCGGATCGTACGGAAACATGATGGTCGCGACCGTCAGCGTCCCGGCCGGCGACGCGAGCGGATAGCGCACGTGCAGCCGCAGCGATTGACGGTCCGCGACGATCTCGACGTTCGACCATTCGCCTCTCAGCGGTGTGCCGTCGGCGCCGAGCATCAGCCGCGGCGACAGCAGCTCGATGATCGCGCCGGCGCGCTGAGCCACGACTGACGGCTCCAGCAGTTTTTCCGGCGGCGCGACGTTCAGATCGTGCGCGACGTCGAAGATGTGCGCGACCAGGGTGCCTTCGATCGCCGTCGGCTGGAGGCGGAGGTCGAGATAGCTGAACGGTACGGGATGGGTCAGGGCAGTCCGTGGCACGAGCACAGCGGCCACGACCACCAACGTACAACGCAGAGCTCGCAGAACACGCAGAGCTGTTTTTCTCTGCGGGTTCCGCGGTTTCTGCGTTGACCGTCGTGGCTCCACGGCGCGCCAATGGTAACGTACGGTCATGGAAATCGCGCCGGGCGCTTTCCACCTTCCTGGCTATCTTTCGCTGGACGCGCAGCGCGCGATCGTCGAGCAGTGCCGCGCGCTCGTCGACGGCGCGGTGCCCGCGTACGTGCCGGTCGTGCGCGGCGGCGGCAAGATGCACGTCCGCATGCTGTGCCTCGGCCGTCACTGGAACGGCAAGACCTACGAGTACGAGCCGACGCGGACGGACTTCGACAATCTGCCCGCGCCGCCGCTGCCCGGCAATCTGAAAGCGTTGGCGGGAGAGATTGCCGCGTCAGCCGGCATGACGCTCGACGCCGACCTCTGCATCCTCAATTACTACGAGGCCGACGGCCGGATGGGGCTGCATCAGGACAAGGACGAAGGGGAGCAATCGATCGCGGCGGGCATCCCGGTGGTGTCGATCTCGATCGGCGATACGGCGCGATTCCTGTTCGGCGGCCTGAAGCGCAAAGAACCGGTCGAGGCGTTCGCGCTGGAATCAGGCGACGCGTTCGTCTTTGGCGGCCCTGCGCGCCTGCGCTATCACGGCGTCTCGCGGATCCTTCCTGGCACATCGCCGCCGGAGCTCGGAATCAGCGGACGGTTCAATCTGACGTTCCGGCAGTACGACGTTCACGACGTTTAACCGCAGAGCTCGCAGAGATCGCCGAGAGCGGTTTTCTCTGCGATCTCTGCGCGCTCTGCGGTTGCTTCCTCATTCGTATCTCAACGCGAGGACCGGATTCACGCGAGTCGCACGGCGCGCGGGAATGTAGCCGGCGACGAGCGCGACGGTGCAGAGCAGCGCCGCTGCGCCGACGATCGTGATCGGATCGGTTGCGGTGACGCCGTACAGCTGACTGCTAATCAAGCGGTTCGCGCCCCACGAAGCAATGAGGCCGATGGCGATGCCGGCGCCGACGAGCATCAGCACCTCGCGCATGACGAGCCAGATGACGTCGCCCGGCACGGCGCCGAGCGCCATGCGCACGCCGATCTCACGCGTGCGTCTCGCGACCGTGTACGCCATCACGCCGTAGAGCCCGATCACCGCGAGCAACGTCGCGAGCATACCAAACGCCGCCGACAGCGTCGCGACGATGCGATCGTTGAGCAGCGACTGATCGATTTGATGCTCGAGCGTGCGCAGGTTGTAGACCGGCACCTTCGAATCGACCTCGCGGACGACGCGCTGCGCCGCGCTGAACGCCGCAGGCCACCCCAACGCGGCTGCCGCGTTGGGGACTCCGGCGCTCGACTCGCCCGTCGTTCGCACGTACACCACGATGGAAGACGGCGTCCGTTCCTCGAGCAGCGGAAAGAACAGCGTGCGTGGAATGTCGTCGCGGACGCCCGTGTACTTCGAGTCTTTCACGACGCCGACGATCTCGACCGGCGTCGGCGTTCCCGGATTGCCGCCGAACCCGATGTGGCGGCCGATCGGATCCCTGTCGCCGAAGTAGTGCGTCGCGAAGCTCTCGTGTCGAAACTGAGCACCGCCACGCGACCGTCGCCGCGCGCCTTGTCAGACCGTCGAGGCCGACGTTCATCGCCGAAGTCCGGCGCGCGAACATGCCTGAAAAGATGGACGGATGCGGCGCCGCGTTGTCGACCGGCGCGCTGACGCGGGGCAAGGCGGGCGCGCGATGTTCTAATCCGGGGGCCCCTTCCCCCCGGCCTTGATCCACGAAGTTGTCGCGAAAGTCCTCGTACATCGGGAACGACAACATGTTGCCGCCCGAGTTGTTGCCGTAGTGGTTGCGCGCGCCGTTGAACAGGACGAGCTGCTCCGGATTCTTCACCGGCAGCAGGCGCAGCAGCACCTCGTCGACGAGAGTGAAGATGGCAGTATTCGCGCCGATGCCGAGCGCGATCGACATGAGCGCGACGATCGTGAAGAGCGGCGCGCGTGTCAGCCCGCGCCGCGCGTATTGCAAGTCTCGAAGAAGATGTCGCATACATGGAGCGCGGCGCGTCGTCGAGCGACAGCCGCTCGGCTCCTAAGAGACAGCGCGTTTTCCGGCCTGTTTCTGCTCGGACGAGTCGCGATTCGATCGCGTGGGACGCTAAAGAGCGTGTGAAGAACTACGACGTTGAACGCAGAACTCGCAGAACACGCAGAAAGACCCTTAAGTATTTTTTCTCTGCGGGTTCCGCGGTTTCTGCGTTGTACGTGATTTCTTCACACGCTCTAAAGCCTTCGCGCTCCGGGTTAGACGGCGCAAGCGTGCGGAGCGTTGACGCCTGGAAGGGGGTCGAACCAGTGTCTAGAGGAAGATGCCGTACGCGGTGAGCTGGAGGTCGGGCAGCACCGACGACTTGATCGCGTCCGGACCTTTGGCGACGCGCTCGATCGGCGTTGCGCCGGTGAAGTCGATCACCGTGACGCTGTTGCCGTAGAGATCCACCAGCCAGCATTCGCGCACGCCGTACTGGCGATACCAGGCGAGCTTCTCACCACGGTCGTGTTTCTTCGTCCCGTCGGACAGGACTTCGGCGACGAGATCGGGCGGTCCCCAGACCTGATTTCGGATGATCGACAGCCGTTCGGTCGACACGTAGAACACATCCGGCTGCACGACGAGGTTCTTCTCGCGATCCAGGATGACGTCGACCGGCGCCACCGCCACGGACCCGAGCCTGCGCGGCTCCACGTGGTCGACCAGCACGCGGGCGACTTTGAGCACGAGCTGCTGATGCGAGAAGAACGGCGCCGGCGGCTCGCGTAGAACGCCCATCGCGAGCTCGCGGATCCGATTCGTTTCCTCGGTGTCGTACAGATATTCGTCCGTGGTCATCGTTGACTCCATGACGCGCTTCGACCCTTCGAGAGCCTCAGGGTCGTCCCGGGCCGCGTCTAAGGACGACGATGGCATCGTCGTCGCGATAGAGTCAAGGGGTCATGGCCCTCGAGCACATTCGCGGCGCAGACGATCCGCGGATCGCGGCGTATCGGGACGTGCCGGATGCCGAGCTCGTCCGATCGCGCGGGCTGTTCGTCGCCGAAGGACGGCTGGTCGTGCGGCGCGTCATCGAGGCTGGCCGCTACCGCGTGCAGTCGCTGCTCGTCAGCGAGTCGGCGTGCCGAAGTCTCGCGCCGGTGCTCACCACTGTCCCGTCGCACGTGCCGATCTACGTCTGCGACCCCGGCGATTTTCTCGGCATCACGGGTCACGACATTCATCGCGGCTGTCTGGCGCTCGTCGACCGGCCGCCGGCGCTGTCGATCGACGCGCTGCTCGCCGGCGCACAGACGATCGTGGTGCTCGAAGCCGTCACGAACGCGGACAACGTCGGCGGCGTGTTCCGCAATGCCGCGGCGTTCGGCGCCGCAGGCGTGCTCCTCAGTCCCACCTGCTGCGATCCCCTCTACCGCAAGGCGATTCGGACATCGATGGGCGCCGCGCTGCGCGTGCCGTTCGCGCGCGCGGACGACTGGCCCGCTGCGCTGTCGCAGGTGCGCGCGGCGGGATTCACCATCGTCGCGCTCACTCCGCGCGAGCCGTCCGAACCGCTTGACGCGTTTCGGTCGCGCCCGCGTCCGGATCGTGTGGCGCTCGTTGTTGGAACAGAAGGCGCGGGCCTCACCCTGTCGGTTGAAGCGACGGCCGACTATCGCGTGCGGATTTCGACGAGCGACGGCGTCGATTCGCTGAACCTCGCCGTCGCCGCCGGCATCGCGCTCTATGTGCTGAACGCGACGTAGCGGTCGCTTACCGCCGCAACCTCTCCACCACCGAGGACACGGGGGACACAGAGGCAATGTACTTTTTCTTCAGGTTGAACCGCGGTAGGAGCCGGTCTTTAGACCGGCCCTTCTAGAACGAGAGCCGCGTGCCGACTTCGATGCGGCGCGGCGGAGCGGCCGACGTCGCCTGACCAAAGAAGGGCGACGTGATCACGCCGCTGAAGTTCAGCGCGTTCATGCGGTTCAACACGTTGAACGCCTGCACGTAGAGCTCCAGCCCGTACTTCTTGTTCTGCATGTCGGTGCCGGCCATATCGCGCAGCGGATCTCCGCTGTCGCCGCGCACGATGCGAATCTGCGGACCCTGCACGCCTGTCGCCGTCCTCGTGCCGAATCCGATCGAGTAACTCAGACGCGTGCTGAGATCGACCTGTGTGCGGCCGCGGCCCGTGTTGCGCGTGACGCCGGCCGGCCGATCGTTGCTGATCGTGTCGCCGTTGTCGTCGCGCCCAGTCGTGATGTTGTAGGGCAGCGCCGACTGCACGCGAATGGACGACCCGAGCCGGAACCGGCCGGCCAGCGGCGTGTTGACCAGGCTCATGAATCGATGCCGCGGGATGGTGAGCGCCGGACCGCGCTCGGCGGCGAGGTTGAAACGGTCGGCCGGCAGGCTGAACGGGCTGTCGGTTTCGTCGATCGCGCGCGCGATCATGTAGTTCGCGGCGAGGAAGAAACGCGTCTGCGGCCTCACGTAATTGAGGTTGACGCTGAGGCCGTCGAAGCGCGACGAAGCGATCGAGTTGATCTCGGTCATCGGCCCCGACTGCGGATCGGGCCGCTGGCCCCGCTGGTCGTCATCGAGCGGCGCGTTGACGTTCACCCCACGCAGCAGCTCCGATCCCTGTCGATGGATGTACATCGTCTGCAGGCGCACGTCGTGTGGCAGCTGCTGCTCCACGCCGACGATGGCTTCGCGGAGCTGTGGCTGCGTCAGGCTTGGCGAGAGCTGCACGCGTCCCGGTGGAAGGACGAGCGCGCGGCCGCCGACTGTCGGATCGGGATAACCGGGCTGCACGATCGTCTCGATCCGCTGATGCGTGCCATCGAGCTGCACCGCCTGCTCGTACGCCTGCGCGTCGAACCAGTCGAAGAACACGCCGCCGCCGCCCCGAATCGTCGTCTTGCCGCTCTTGAACGGCGACCAGACGATGCCGCCGCGCGGCGCGAAATGGAGTCCGCCGACGTGCGACTGAATCTCATGACGCACGCCACCGCTGATCGTCAGATCCTTGCGCGCGCGGAAGTCGTCTTGCACGTAGACGCCCGCCTGCACCTGTGACACCGCGACGTTCGGATCGCCGGCGTTGCGCGTGAAGGTCGTCGGCGTTCCCGCGGCGTAGGCCGCCAGGCTCGCAAAGGTGAACGTCCCGCCCGCGTTGCGGAGGACGTTGGTGTTGTAGCGGCCGCCCTCGAGCAGGAATCCGGTGCGGATCGCGTGACGGCCGACGGCGACGTCCAGGTCGTCGGCGATTTCGAACGTGTCGACCGCGCGCGTGCCCGACATCTGCGCTCCGCCGGCGTCGAAGGCGTTCAGCACGAGCACCGCAGGAGCGGTGCTCACGGGTGTGAACGCGATGTCGTCGCGGCGCCACTGCAGGCGCAGCGCGTTGTAAAGCGCCTTGCCGATGGAGCCGGCGATGGACCCGCGGAGAATCTGCTCGTCGCGCGTCTGTCCGTAGCCGCGCTCCGGGAGATCGAAATCGCCGACGCCGAGATTCTCCAGCCGCAGATGATTGCGCTGCGCCTCGGCGCGGAGCATCAGCGATTTCGTCAGCGAGTGTTCGAGGCGAGCGGTGACGTTGAGCATGTCGTTCGGCTTGCGGATCGAATCGGCGAAAAGCCCGGTGGGCGTGGCGGCGACGATGGTCTTCGTGTCGAACGAGTCGACGCCATCGACCGACAGCGACAGCGACGTGTGCTGCTTCCACAGCGGACCGTTCAGGTTGAAGCCGTAGCGCTCGTGCCGCTCGTCGCCCTTGACCGGCGCGAACACATTGCGCGCGTTGAGCGCCGAATCGCGAAAGCCGATGTTCGTCGAGCCGCGCCAGTTGTCGATGCCCGGCTTGGTCGTGATGTCGATCGACATGAAGCCGGCCTCGTGCACGTCGGCGGCGAACATGTTGCGGCGGAAGCGAACGGATTGAATCTGGCTCTTGGGCGGAAGCTTGCCGCCGCGGAATCCATTGACACGCAGCGTGGCGCCCGGGCCTGCCATGTCGCGCAGCACCTGCTCCATCTCGTCGGGGTCATCGGGCAGCTCGTCGATTTGCGCCTGGCCGAGGACGGTGGCGAACGCGTCGCCGCGCGGATCGCTCGCACGCTCGCGCGGATCGCGGCCGACCTGCACCGTTTCCGCCAGCTTGGCGATCTCGAGCTTCGCCTCGCGACGGTTTTCACCCGCGCGCAGACGCACGTCGCTCGCCTCGTAGGACTCGAACCCGGCCGATTCGACGTGAATCGAGTAGCGCCCGGGCTCGAGCGCACCGAAGAAGGCATCGCCTCGGCCCGACGTGACATTACTGACATTACTGACAGGAGTCACAGGGGACACGGGGCCGGACGCCGCGTTGGGTTTCACGGTCACCTGCGCGCCGACAATCACGGCGCCGCTCGGATCGACGACGGTAACGCGAAGCGTCGCATCGGGGCGCTGTTGCGCAACAGCCCACGTGGGCAACAAACAGACGACCAACAATCCGACGATCGCTCGCATGTGATCCCCTAACTTTTCTCACTGGCGCTGGGGCCCCACCCCCAGCGCGAGCTATCGCTGACACCTCGCCTCGGATTTTCCCGTCCTCGGCTCGGTGTGGCCACAGGCGCTTCCTACTCGCCCGGCCTACCTGCCCTACCCGAACCTACTTGCCTGAAAACGTGTCCGGCTTGAACGCGGGATTCACCTTGATCGTCTTGAACGTCCACTCTTCGTTTGGCTTGCCGTCAATCGATCGCGAGATGTGATGCGGCAGCATCACGCCGTCCACCGACTTGTAGTCGTCGAGAAACATCTGAATGTCGACGATCTGCGGCGCGGCTGCGGCATCTGGTGGCGTCCGGCTTGAGCCGGACCCTGCCGGAGCTTCGTGATCGCCGCGTCCCTGCGGAGCGTTGCCGGCGGGCGGCGGTCCACCGCGCTGCGTCTGCATCACGATTCGTGGCGCCGCGCCGCGGTACTGCAGCATCAGCGGACGATGGCTCTTCTTGTCGAGGAAGATGCGGGCGGCGAAGCTGCCCTGACCTTTCGCGTCGACGACATCGGCTTTCGCCACATCGTTATCGGGGGCCTCCGCTTCACCGCCGTACGTGAACTCGACCGGCATGGCCGATGGCGACGTGAGAAGAAACGCCAGCGCGAATCGGGCCATGTCCGCGCGCTGATTGCGCAGCGCCTGCGCTTCACCGTCGCTGCCCGCCGCGGGCGGCGCCATGCGGACGACCATCCCGGGACCGCCGCCGATCGTGCGCGAGTGACGCAGCACCTGATCGCCGTTGACGCCTTGCAGCACGACGATGGTCGCGTCGCCCATCGGGTTCATGCTGTCGGTGCGGACCATCTTGTCCGGCAGCTGGAAATCGATCGTGATCTCGCCGGTGATCTGACGATCGCCCATTTCGCGCTGATACGTTCCGCTGGCCGACAGTCCCTGGACTTTCGACAACTTGCTCTCGCCGCCGAGCGCGGCGCGCGCCTGCGCGAGCAGGTCGGCCGCTTTGGTATCGCCCGCCGCGCGTGCGGCGTAGCCGCCGAGCGTCAGCGCGAGTGAGACGAGATAAATGCCTAACCGCTGCATGTCCATCACCTCATTTTTTCTATGCTCGCGGGGACCCCACCCCCGCTCGTTGTCGCGCTGCGGCGGTCGACTCTTTGTGGCCGCGGACGCTGACTCGCTTTCGGCACCCCAACGCGGTTGCCGCGTTGGGGACCCCGCTTCGTCGCGAGGGCCGCAGGCGCTTGGTCGTGTCGAGTATGACGATGAGCGGTGCGCGAAGTTGTTATCTCTCGGCAATCGTTTTGTAAGAAATGTAAACCGCGATTTTTCCTCGGGATTGTTCGCATACACTGGCTCGTATGACGCGCCGTTGGCCGTGGCAGCTGTTGGTGGCCACGATCCTTGTCGTGCTGCTCGCCACGCTGGCGACTTTTCAGTACCGCTGGCTCGGCGAAGTGAGCCAGGCCGAGCGCGAGCGCATGCGCGCCGGCCTGCGCACGCGCGCGTTCGAGTTTGCGCAGGAGTTCGACAGCGAGCTGACGCGGACCTACGTCGCATTTCATGTCGACAGCGAGCGAATCGACAGCGATCCGGCCGCGGCGCTCGCCGACGGCCACGTGCGATGGCGGTCGTCCACGATGGCGCCGGCTCTCGTGCGCGGCATCTACCTGCTGGAAGGGCGAACGTTCGACGCCGGCACGCTCCGTCGATTCGATCCGGATCGCCGCACGCTCGAGCCGGTTGAATGGCCGCCGGAGCTCGCCGCCTCGCTTCACCGCACGCAGCACGCGGTGCCGCGGATCGCCGGTGCCGCGCCGGCGATGCTGATGGCCGACGCCATCGACTCGCGGATTCCGGCGCTCATCATCCCAGTCCCGCGCGTCACGCGGATGGCGGACGACGGTATGGTGAACGTGTTCACCGACTCGGCGGCAGTCCCGCGCGTCGTGATCGTCGTGTTGGACGCGGCGCGTCTCCAGCAGGACGTCGTCGAACCGCTCATGGCGAAGCATTTCGGCGATCGCGTGACCTCCGATTACGCCGTGACGATCGTCCGGCGCGACGAGGCGGGCACGGTGGTTTACAACTCGAGCGAACGGCCGGTGGACGCGGCAACCGCCGACGTGACACAGGGCGTGTTCGATCTTCGGATGGACGAGTTGAACCGAATCGCCAAGGAGCGTATTCCCGGTGTGTCGGGCCCGGCCGGCGCAGACCAGCGCGTCGCGATCACGATCGTGAGACGCGCGAATGGGCCGGACGGCCCGCGCATGCTGATGGCGGGCGGTCCCGCCAGTAACGGCCAGGGCGCCTGGCAGCTGCGCGTCCGCCACCGCAGCGGATCGCTCGACGCGATCGTGGCGCAGTCGCGGCGGCGCAATATGGCGATCAGCCTCGGCGTCCTCGGTCTGCTCGCGGCGAGCGTGGTGCTGATCATCGCGGCGGCGCAGCGTCAGCAGCGTCTCGCGCGGCAGCAGATGGAATTTGTCGCCGCCGTGTCGCACGAGCTGCGCACGCCGCTCGCCGTCATTTGTTCCGCCGGCGAGAACCTCGCCGACGGCGTCGTGGCGGATGGTCCGCAGGTCAAACGCTACGGTTCTCTGATTCAGTCAGAAGGGCGACGCTTGCATGACATGGTCGAGCGCGTGCTCGAGTTCGCGGGCGTCACCTCGGGTGCGCCGCCGCGCCCGCATACCGCCGTCGACGTGACGCGCGTGATCGCGGATGCGATCGGCGGCCTTCGAGCGGAGGCGAGCGATCGCGGCGTCACAATCAACGTGCACATGAATGGGTCGCTGCCGGCGGTCCGCGGCGACGCCGACGCGCTGCGGTCGGCGGTGCAGAACATCGTCGGCAACGCTGTGAAGTACAGCAGTGCGGGGACTACTGTCGACGTCGGGACGGACGTGAGTGGATCGAGCGTGCAGATTCGCGTCGCCGATCGTGGACTCGGAATCGATGCCGACGATTTGCCGCACATCTTCAAGCCGTTCCGTCGAGGGCGACGTGCGATGGAGGCGCAGATCCAAGGCACTGGCATCGGCCTCAGCGTCGTGCGCCACGTCGTCGACGCGCATCACGGCGAGGTGCGAATCGACAGCCGTCCGGGCGAGGGCACCACCGTCATCGTCGAGTTGCCGGTGTCAGAGGTGTCAGACACCGGTGTCTGACACCGGTGTCAGACACCCGCTCGTGACGATTCCCCGCGTTCTGGTCGTCGAGGATGAAGCCGGCCTCCGGCTGACGCTGACCGATCGCCTGGTCAGCGAGGGCTACGCGGTCGAGACCGCCGACGATGGTGCGAAGGGGCTCGAACGGGCGACCAGCGAGCCGTACGATCTCATCGTCCTCGACGTCATGCTGCCGCGGATGAATGGCCTTGATGTCTGCCGCGCGGTCCGGCAGCGCGGCGTCACGACGCCGATTCTCATGCTGACGGCGCGCGGACAGGTGGTCGACAAAGTCGTCGGCCTGAAGCTCGGCGCCGACGACTATCTCACCAAACCGTTCGAGACCATCGAGTTGATGGCGCGGCTCGAAGCGCTGTTGCGCCGCCGGCTCTCGAGTCCGCAGCCTGGCGGCGATACGTACCGCTTCGGCGACGTCGTCGTCGATTTTCGGCGAGCGGAAGTTTCGCGCGGCGGGCGGCCGATCGAGCTCTCCGCACGCGAGTTCAAGCTGCTCCGGCACTTCATCGAGCATCGCGGCGCCACACTGTCGCGCGACGAGCTCCTGTCGGACGTGTGGGGGTACGACGAGATGCCGCTCACGCGGACCGTCGACGTCCACGTCGCGGGGTTGCGGCAGAAGATTGAGAGCAACCCGAAATCGCCGGAGTACATCGTCACCGTCCACGGCCTCGGCTACAAGTTTGCCGGCTAAAAATCATTACTAGTCGTACTCAAGTCCGACTTCAGTCCGACTTCGGTTGGTGGTCGGTCGATTGCAGAAGCGCGTCTTCGTTCCCGCGCGATCCCGCGCCAGACGGAGGTGCGTATGCAGATTCTGCCCACTGTGCTCGTTGCGGCCGTGGCAATAACTCAAACGTTTTCGTTCGGCTCTCGACCCAAGCGATCCGATCCCGTGGTCGTAACCTCCGTCACCGACGGCGACACAATCACCGTTGCGCGGTTTGGTCGTATCCGTTTGCTCGGCATCGACGCGCCGGAGATGGGCCATGGATTCGATACGGCGGCGCCGTTCGCGGAGGAAGCCCGCGACAGATTGAGGGAGATGGTCGTTCATCGCTGGGTGCGCCTCGAGCAGGAGGGCGCGACGTTCGACGTCTACCATCGCCGGCTCGCGTACGTGTTCCGCGAGGACGGCGTGTTCATCAACGCCGCGCTCGTGCGCGACGGGCTCGCGCGCGTGACCGCTCGTGAGCCGCTCGCCCGTCTCGATGAATTGAAGCGCGCGGAAGCGGAAGCAAAAAGCTTTCGCCGCGGGATGTGGGGCGGCGCGCCGCGGATTCCGCGCCCGGGTTATACTCGCGACCCGGCGCAGCCTTGAGCATCCCTGTCGAGTACGCATCCCAAAGGAAGATCCGGGAGCGAAACAAACTCTATTACCGCTTGAACCACTGGCCGATCTGGATCTTCGTCTTCTTCATCGCGCCCGGTCCGCTGACCTTCGATCTATTCGAGCGCGGGTTCGACGCACGCATGGCGATGTGGCTCGGCGCGGTCCTCGCCGGCACCGCCGTCGCGGGTCTGCGCGGACGGCTGCCCGGCGTCGAACCGAAGCCGTACATCATCCGGTTCACTGAGGATCGCCCGAATCCGCTGTATCGGCGTATCTGCTACACGTTCGCGTGGAGCGAAGTGATCACGTTCGCCGTGCTCAACATCACCGGTCTCGTCGTCGCGATGGCGACCGGTCGCTGGCATTTGAAGGAGATCTACCGCGACGGGTATTTCCCGCTCGCCGTGTCGATCTGGATCCTCGGCGCCATCGGATTGCTGCCGCGCGTGAAGGCGTCGACCAAGGGCGAGGGACACGAGCGGCGTTACTTCTACGGATCGGTGTGGGCCGTCTGCTTTGCGCAGCCGGCGCTGTGGCTGATGTGGAAGGGGCTGCCGCGGACGCGCATCGGCGACACGGTCAAGCTGCTCGTGTTTCTCGGGATTCTCGTCTTCGTCGGCCACCTCGCGCGCCTCGGCCGCCTCCCGCGCACGCGTCCGATTGTCCCCGGCGAGATCGCCGTTTCGGATTAGCGCCTTTTTCTCGTCGTCGGCGTGCGTGATCCGCTACGCTGATCAAACATGTCCTTCGTGTCCTTTGTGTTGATTCAGCGCCGCTACACCGAATCGAAGACCACTTTAGCTGTCACACGGCAACCGCTTCGCTCGTCTTGAGGGACGTATGCGAACGAACACGCCTTCTCAACGCCTGCTTGCGGCTGTCGTCGTTGGCCACTTGATCGTCAGCATCGTGCACGGCGCCGCCCATTCGGAGGCGCGCATCCCGACGACGCTCGCGGCCAATCTCTTCATCTGGATCGTCATTCTCGCCGGACCGCTCGCCGGTTTGTGGATGTCCCTCTCGCGTCCGGTCGCCGGCGGATGGATCGTCGCGGCGACGATGGCCGGTTCGCTCGTGTTCGGGGTCGTGAATCACTTCGTCATCGTCAGCCCCGACCACGTCAGCCACGTCGCCCCGGAATGGCGGACGCTCTTCGCGGTCACCGCTGCGTTGCTGGTCGTATCCGAGGTCGCGGGTGTCGTGGTCGGGATTACCAGCGCACGACGTGCAGTCCGCGGATTTTCGGAAAGCTCCGCAGATCGCGCGTCGCGATCCGATAGTCCAGCCAGACTGCGGTCGCCGCGATCATGAGATCGGCTGTCCCAATCGAAACGCCACGCATCGCCAGCTCGGCCTCGAGCCGTGCATGCACGCGCGCGATATCAATATCGAATGCGATGACGCGGAACGTCGCGAATGTTGTTTCTGCGACTCGCTCCGCGCGGGTGCGAGCCACGGCATTCTTCAGCCGATGAACTCCGTGCAGAAGCTCCGATGCGGTGATCGCCGAGAGGACGACCTCCTCGTCATCATCTTCCCCGTCAAGACGCGCCGGATCGAGCTGCCCGCGCTCGACAGCGATCAAGACACTCGTGTCGACTACCGTTCCCACGGATTGTCGGGCACACGCGGCCTATTGTGCCGACGCACGGCGTCTTCTACCGCACGCAGGTACTCCTCGTCGACGTGAGGTGCATTCCTGACGAACGCCTTGAAATCCGCCATCGTCGAACGTTTATGTTCGACGGGACCAATCCGGGCCACCGGCTTCCCGCCGCGCTCGACGATGTAGGTCGCACGCTCCTCGCTTACGCGGCTGACGAGGCGGCCGAAGTTCTTGGCGGCCTGAGTCGCGGCGATGCGTGCCTCTCGCTCGAGAGCCTTCCGGCCGCGGAATTTGTCTTTGATCTCCGCCATTTCCGTATTTTACGGAAAATATGCTTTAACGGCAAGTTAGACCGATCAGGTCACGAGCGAGCGGTGGCCGCCGGCGTCGTAGTCCTTCGTCGCGACGATCGACTCGATCTCCGCCATGATCGCGTCGACCTCGTCGATCGTGTTGTAGAAGTGCGGCGAGATGCGGACCCCGACCGGCGGCCGATAGTCGACGATGAACTCGCGGGCTTTCAGCGTGCGCGCGACCAGCGCGGCATCCGGCACGCTGACGGCGACGGTGCCCGCCAAGCGCTCGGGATCGCGCGACGCCGCCGACGTGAAACCGCACTCGTCGATGCGCGCGAGCAGCCGCGCCGTCAGCGCCTTCGACTTCGCCCGGATGCGATCGACGCCGACCTCGTTGATGATGTCGAGTCCCGCCAGCGCCGCGTAGTACGCCGGGATCGCCGGCGTCCCGTTCATCATGTGCAACGCATCGTCGCGCAGGGCGGTTTCGTCGACATCGAACGCGAACGGATTCGGATGCGAGACCCATCCCGTGAGCGCCGGCCGCATCGTCTTCACGAGATCGGGCCGCGTGTAGAGAAACGCGTTGCCCGGTCCGCCGCACAACCACTTCAGGCAGCCGCCGACGGCGAAGTCGACGCCGAGGTCCGCGACGTGGACCGGGATGATGCCGGCGGATTGGTACGTGTCGAGGATGACGGCGGCGCCGACCTCGTGCGCGCGCGCGACGATCGCAGCGGCGTCCATGATGTACGAGGTCCGGAACAGTACGTGCGAGAAGGCGACGACCGCAGTCGTCTGGTCGATCGTGTCGAGCATGCGGTCCGTGCGGATCGTGAGATCGTCCTCCGCCGGCACGACGCGCAGCTCGAAGCCGTTCGCCTCCTGCCCGCGGAACAGGTACACCATCGACGGAAAATCCATCGCGGTGCAGACGATGCGGCGTCGTATGTCAGATGGTCGCAGACACGACAGCGCGACCAGGTGCGCCGTCGTCACGTTCTCGTGCATGCTGACCGATCCGCTCGCGGCGCCGATGATCCTGGCGATCCGGTTGCCGACTTCCGCCGGCATTTCCCACCAGCGGTCCTCCCAGGCGCGCACACCGCGCGTGGCCCACGCGTCGGCGTACGCCGCGAGGTTGCGCGCCGTCTGTCGCGGCATCGCGCCGAGCGAGTTGTTGATCATGTAGACGCTGCGCGACAGGATGGGAAACTCGTCGCGCCAGCGCTCCAGATCGTCCATGAACACCTATAATACGCGCCGCTCATTGTGTGAGTTGAGTCGGAGAGGGGACGCGGCTCGACGTACACACCGAATGCCTGACGATTCACGCTGAAGGAAGAGCTCAACTGGAGAGTAGTATTTCTGCGATAACCTTCCCGTGTTTCTTTTTGAAGCTGAGCGGATCAATAAGCCCCTTACGGTCATCGCGTTCGATCTTGTAATATGGGGACGATCTTCAATCCAAGTGGCGTTCGAAAAGAATCGCGCGAGCGCGTGGTGCGAGAAGGCAAAGCGACGTACTCGTTTCCTGATGCGTATTCCGGTCGATTCGAATTCTTCAAGGATCGCCCCATCGAGATCGGGCGTCCAGACGACCCTCAAAGCCGGACCGATCGAACCGTCGAGACAAAACCGGGTCGCTAAAGCGCCGGAGCTCGCGGCTACTTCTCGATCCGTTCCACTATTCAGTACATACGTAGACCGATCCACACGCAATTCCAGCCTTCAATTCAAACCCCTCATACGACCCGCCGCGTTGAACGATGCCTCGTGAAGGCTGGCAGGGGTGGGACGAATACGCGCCCTTCTACGACTGGGAAAACGCGCGGACGCTCGGACGCCGCGATGTGCCGTTCTGGCGCCGGCTCGCGGCCGACGCGAACGGTCCGGTGCTCGAGCTCGGATGCGGGACTGGTCGCGTGACGCGGCCGCTCGCGCGCGCGGGCATCGACATCGTCGGCGTGGATCGATCGGACGCCATGCTGGCTCGTGCAGCGCGCAGGGCCAAAGCCCTGCGCCACATTCGACGACCGCGCGCCATGACACTGGTGCGCGGCGACATCCGTCAGCTTCCATTTGCGAGCGCGTCGTTTCCGATGGTGATCGCGCCGTACGGCATTCTGCAGTCGCTGATTCGCCCGAACGATCTGACGGCGACGCTCACATCGGTCGCGCGCGTCGTCGCTCCCGGCGGAATCTTCGGCGTCGATCTCGTGCCGGACGTGCCGAACTGGCGCGAGTACCGCGACCGCGTGCAGCTGCGCGGTCGCAATGGTCCCGCGCATCTCACGCTCGTCGAGTCGGTGTCGCAGGATCGCAAGCGCCGGCTCACCACGTTCGAGCAGCGGTATATCGAACGGCGCGGCCGCCAGCGGCGCGAGCATCGCTTCGAACTGACGTTCCGTACGCTGACCGTGCCGCAGATGACGCGCCAGCTCGAACGCGCGGGGTTCGTGGTGGACTCAGTGCTCGGCGACTACCGTGGCCGGCCGTGGGACGCGCGCGCCGACGTCTGGATCATCCTCGCGAAAAGGGTGTAGAATTTCTCGGGTTTTTCAGTATTTTTCAGGGAGTTTCACATGTCCGGCCATTCCAAGTGGGCTTCCATCAAGCACAAGAAAGGTGCCGCGGACGCCAAGCGGGGCAAGGTGTTCACGCGCCTCATCAAGGAACTGACGGTCGCGGCCCGCGCGGGCGGCGGCGATCCCGACATGAACCCGCGCTTGCGCACCATCATCGCAGACGCCAAGGCGAGCAACATGCCGCGCGAGAACATCGACCGCGCCATTCGGCGCGGCACCGGCCAGGAGCCCGGCGTGTCGTTCGAGGAGGCGCAGTACGAAGGCTACGGGCCGGGCGGCGCCGCGCTGATCATCGACGTGCTCACCGACAACAAGAACCGGACGGCCGGCGAAATCCGCCACCTGCTCGAAAAACACGGCGGCAACCTCGCGGCGCCGAACGCCGTCGCCTGGATGTTCCACAAGAAGGGCTACATCGTCGTCGAGAAATCGAAGGCGGACGAAGACACGCTGATGAACGCGGTGCTCGATGCCGGCGCCGACGACTTTCAGGATGATGAAGACAACTGGGAAGTGTTCACCACGCCCGACGCGTTCGCCGCGGTGAACGACGCCGTCAAGCAGCTCGGCATCGAGCCGGTGACCGCCAAGGTGTCGATGATTCCGCAGAACTACGTCAAGCTCGAAGGCAAGCCCGCCCAGCAGATGGTGAAGCTGATGGAGGGTCTCGAGGATCACGACGACGTGCAGAACGTGTCGTCGAACTTCGACATCTCGGAAAAGGAGATCGAGGCCTCGCTCGCGTGAGAATCTTTGGGATCGATCCGGGCTCGGAACGCACCGGCTACGGCTGCGTCGAGACCGACGGCTCCCGTCACCGGATCGTCGTCTGCGGGGCCATCAGCACGCCGGCGTCCGCATCGTTCCCCGACAAGCTGCTCCACATTCACAGTCAGCTGACCGCGCTCCTCCACGACTGCCGGCCGGAGTGCGTCGCGATTGAAAATCTCTTCCATGCGGTCAACGTGCGCAGCGCGCTGAAGCTCGGGCACGCGCGCGGCGTGGCGATGCTCGCGGCGGTCGAAGCCGGCGTGCCGGTGATGGAGTACACCCCGGCGGAAATCAAACGCGCGGTCGTCGGCTATGGACGCGCCGAGAAGCATCAGGTCCAGCAGATGGTCAAGCTGATGCTGGGCCTGCCGGCGGTCCCTTCACCGCACGACGCCGCCGACGCGCTCGCCGTCGCGATCTGTCACGTGCACTCCCAGACGATATCGGCGCCCGGCCGCATTGCGAGCGCGATGCTGGCACGCAGCAAAGCCACGAGCTGGCGGACGTATCGACCCGCCTCCGCGCGTGTGGCGCTTCGGCGAGGCAAGCCTGCACGATCGTGATTGCGTACCTTCGAGGCCGCATTCTCGAAAAACATCCGAACCGGCTCGTCGTCGACGTCAATGGCGTGGGCTACGACGTCTTCGTGCCGCTGTCGACGTTTTATGGCCTCGGCGACGCCGGCAGCGAGATCGTGCTGCGCATCCACACGCACGTGCGCGAAGACGCGCTGGCCCTCTACGGTTTCGCGACGGCGCTCGAGCAGGATTTGTTCGAGCGGCTCATCTCAATCAGCGGGATCGGACCGAAGCTCGCGCTCGCGGTGCTGTCGGGCATCGAGCCGCTCGAGCTGATGCGCGCGATCGAGCGCGGCGACGTCGCGCGGCTCACCAATATTCCCGGCGTCGGCAAGAAAACATCCGAGCGCATCGTCCTCGAGCTGAAGGATCGCTTACCGCGCGTGCAGGCGGCGGCTGCCGCGGCGGACGCGACGGTGGCCGAGCCGTCCACGGTGCGCGACGATGTTCTCTCGGCGCTCGTGAACCTGGGGTATCATCGGCCGCTCGCCGAAAAAGCTGTCGCGTCCGCCATCAAAGTCATGCCTGACGGCGGATTCGAGCGTACGCTGAAGCAGGCGCTCCGCGAATTGGCAAAATGACGTGCGACCACCGAGTGGTGACTGGTGACTGACGATCGCGTCATTTCCGCGGCGCGCGTCGATGAAGACGCGCAGTACGAAGCCGGGCTGCGTCCGCGCCGGCTCGACGAGTACATCGGTCAGGATCGCATCCGCGAAAATCTTCAGGTGGCGATCGCGGCCGCGAAGCAGCGACGCGAGCCGCTCGATCACGTGTTGCTGCACGGACCGCCCGGCCTCGGGAAGACGACGCTCGCCTACGTGATCGCGAACGAGATGGGCGTCGCGGTGCGCGCGACGTCCGGTCCGGCGATCGAAAAGCCGGGCGACCTGGTCGGTATCGTGACGAACCTCGCGGCCGGCGAAGTGCTCTTCATCGACGAAATCCACCGGATGTCGCCAGTCGTCGAAGAGATTCTGTATCCCGCGCTCGAGGACTACGAGGTCGACATCGTCATCGGCCAGGGGCCGAGCGCGCGAACGGTGAAGATGCGGCTCGAGCGCTTCACGTTGATTGGCGCGACGACACGCACGGGCCTGCTCACGTCGCCGCTTCGATCGCGCTTCGGCATCACGCACCGGCTCGAGTTCTACACGCCCGCGGACCTCGAGGAAATCGTCCGGCGGTCCGCGAGGATTCTCGACGTGCCGATCGAGGACGAGGCGGCGACCGAGATTTCACGCCGCGCTCGTGGGACGCCGCGCATCGCGAACCGCCTGCTGCGCCGCGTCCGCGACTACGCCCAGGTGCGCGCGACCGGGACCATCACGCTCGACGTCGCGCACGCCGGCCTCAAGCTGCTCGAAGTCGACGAGCACGGCTTCGACGAGATCGATCGCAAGCTGCTGCGCACGATCATCGACAAGTTCGGCGGCGGGCCGGTCGGCCTCGGCACGATCGCCGCCGCCATCAGCGAAGAGAAGGACGCCATCGAGGACATCTACGAGCCGTTCCTGATCCAGATCGGCTTCCTGGATCGCACGCCGCGCGGCCGCGTCGCGACGCCGCGCGCGTACGGCTACTTCGGGCTCGTCGCGCCCGCCGAACTGCGAAGGGACTCACGATTGTGGTAGCGCCACGGACTGCTCCCCGAGCGGGTGGACGGCCGACGACGATCAAGTCGCTGGCGACGTACGTGCCGCCGCGCCTGCTCACGAATGCGGATCTGGAGAAGATGGTCGAGACGAGTGACGAGTGGATCCTGCAGCGGACCGGCATCCGCGAGCGCCACATCGTCGATCCCGGCGTCGCGACCTCCGATCTCGGCAAGGAAGCCGCCGTCAAGGCGATCGCGAAAGCGGGCCTGACGCCGGACGAGATCGGCTTCATCGTCGTCGGCACGGTGACGCCGGACATGTTCTTTCCGAGCACCGCGTGTCTCATTCAGGAGAAAATTGGCGCGCATCGCGCCTGGGGATTCGACTTGAGCGCGGCCTGCTCCGCATTCACTTACTCGCTCACGACGGCGAGCCAGTTCGTCGCGAACGGCGCGTACGACCACGCGCTGGTGGTGGGCGCCGACGTCATGTCGAGCATCATCGACTACAAGGATCGATCGACGTGCGTGCTGTTCGGCGACGGCGCGGGCGCGGTGGTCGTCTCGGCCGCGACCGACGGCGACGGCGCGATTCTCGACTTCGAGCACGAAATCGACGGCAGCGGCGGACCGGCGCTGTGCATGCCGGCCGGCGGCAGCGCCAAGCCCTCGTCTCACGAGACCATTGACGAGCGGTTGCACTACGTGAAGCAGGAGGGCCAGACGGTGTTCAAGTTTGCGGTGCGCAAGACGGAAGAGATTTCGCGCCGTCTGCTCGACCGCAACGGGCTCGGCCCGGGCGACATCGACCTGTTCGTCTCGCACCAGGCGAACCGCCGCATTATCACGTCGGCGACCGAGAAGCTCGGGATCGATCCGAACAAGGTCATCATCAACATCGAGCGGTTCGGCAACACCACGGCCGCGACGATTCCGCTCGCGCTGAACGACGCCGTCTGCTCTGGCAAGCTGAAGAAAGGCGACCTCGTCCTGCTGGCCTCGGTGGGCGCGGGGTTCACGGTGGGAGCGGTACTGTTACGCTGGGGCTTTTGAGGCGCCGAACCAACACAAAGGACACAAAGGACACAAAGGATTCGACGGGCATGGCTTGCCTTTGTGTCCTTTGTGTCCTTTGTGTTGAGTCAGTGGTGAAACGGTGAACGATGACCGGCGGATGACTGCCCTGCGGTCGCTGCAGCGGATGCTCGACAGCATCTTCCGCGTCCCCGGCACCAACATCCGGTTCGGCTGGGATCCGATCATCGGCCTCGTGCCATGGGTGGGCGATGTGCTCACGGCCATCTTCTCGTGCGCGATCATCCTGCAGGCGCATCACATGAGAGTGCCGCGCGTCGTGCAGCTCCGCATGGTGATGAACGTGGCCATCGACGTCATCGTCGGCGTGATTCCGTTCTTCGGCGACGTCGCCGACGTGTTCTGGAAGTCGAACGCGATGAATTTCGCGCTGCTCGAGCGCCATGCCGCCGAGGCGCAGCCGGCGACCACGGGTGACTGGCTGTTCGTCGCCGGCATCATCGCAGCGGTGGTTGTGATTGCCGCGGTGCCACTCGTCGTGTTGTACTGGCTCGTCCATGTTGTCGCCGCGCATCTTCTTGCTGTCGCCCGCTAACTGCAGCGGCATTCGCGCCAGACACATCCTCTCGCCGAACGCGCGGTTCGAGCTCGCGGTCGCGCTGCGGTCGCGCAAGGGCGCGATGCTCGGCGACGTGTTCGCGTTCATCAGCGGTCTGTACTTCCGCGGCAAGCTCACGTACGCGATGCGCTTCGCGGCGCCGCCGGAACGCGATAATCCGATTGTGGGCCTCGGCGTTCAGGTCATCACGCCGAACGCCGGACTTCGAAGCCCCGACGTTTACGTGACGCACAAGGCGGTCACGGCATTTGCCGACGGCGACGTGCACCAGAGCAACGCCAGCTACCGGCGTCCGCTCGAGAAGAGCGCGCGCGCGCTGCTGCGCGAGATTGGGCCCGACTGGGAGGTCGTGCTGCTCGGCAGCGTCGCGTCGCCGAAATACGTCGACGTCCTCACGGCGATCTTCGGCGACCGTCTGCTGTTTCCGATCGACTTCGTCGGCCGCGGCGACATGTCCCGCGGCGGACTGCTGCTGCGCAAGGCGCGCGAAGGCGTCGAGCTCCCGTACGTGCCCGTTCGCGGCGCGGTACTGCACGGCGCGCGCCCGCCGAAGCTGCCCCCTATCAAATGGGCCGTACGCGGCTGACGATCCCGCGCGATCAGGACCATGTCGTCCTGACCGTCGACGGCAAAGAGGTCCGGCTCACGAATCTCCGCAAGATCTTCTGGTCCGAGCTCGGCCTCACGAAAGGCGATCTCATTCAGTACTACGCGGACGTGTCGGACGTCCTGCTGCCGCACATCCGCGATCGCGCGATGGTGATGAAGCGCTATCCGCACGGCGCGTCGGGCGAGTTCTTCTTCATGAAACGCGCGCCGGCGCCGCGTCCGGCGTGGATCCAGACGTGCCGGATCGATCACGGCCACGGGAACGTGATCGACTTCCCGATGATTCAGGATCGCGCGGCGCTGCTGTGGGTCATCAATCTCGGGTGCATCGATCTCAATCAGTGGTACGCGAAGTGCGACGATATCGACCGGCCGGATTATCTGCATTTCGACCTCGATCCGGGCATCGGCGCGACGTTCACCAAGGTGCTGGAGACCGCGATCATCGTCCACGAGGCGCTGGACACACTGAAGATGCCGTCGTACGTGAAGACGACCGGATCCAAGGGGATGCACGTCTACGTGCCGATCGTGCGCGGGCCTGAGCAGAAACAGGTGTGGACGTTCGCGAAAGCGCTGGCGCAGGAGCTCGCGAACCGTCATCCGGCGCTCATCACGGCGGAGTACCGCGTCGCGAAGCGTCCGCGCGGACGCGTGCTCGTCGACTACAACCAGAACCGGTGGGGCAGCACGCTGGCGTCGATCTACTCGGTCCGTCCACGTCCCGAAGCGACGGTGTCGACGCCGGTCACGTGGAAGGAAGTCGCGCGAGGCGTGCGCATCGAGGACTTCACGATGCTGAATGTCCCGGCGCGCGTCGCGAAGAAGCTGGGCGATCTGTGGAAGCCGCTGCTGCAGGCGCGCGGACGCTTCGATCTCGGCGCCTACGTCTGACGTTCGAGCGCGTTGCGAGATTGCGAGGTAGCCCTTGGACGCCGTTCAAAGTTACCTCGCCACCACGGGGGACACGGAGGATAGGAGGTTCAAAGCTGTTCAAAACGGGATTTTTCCTCCGCGTCCCCCGTGTCCTCCGTGGTGGAGATCTTGATTCTGCGACGCGCGCTCAGTCTCCGACCAACTCACCCATCGGTTTCAGATCCGACCGCAGCCCGTACAGCAGGTAGCCGCCGGCACCCACCACCAGGCACAACACGAGCGCCGCCCCGATCGGTCGCGGCACGCGCCGTCTTTCCATCCAGTCGACGGCGGGATCGAGCGCGTAACTGATGAGCACGCCGAGCACGATCGGAATGATCATGCTCTGCGCGTACTGCAGCAGCATCACGACGGCGACGACGGCGAGAACGGTCAGCGCGGCGCTGCGAACGTCGACCGGCGATGCCGAGCGCGGATCGCGGATTGCGGATTGCGGATCGCGGGCGTCGGATTGCGGATTCGCGACCAGTTTCATTTCGCAAGCTCCTCGGCTTGCAGGGCCCTGTTGATGGCGACCGCGGCCTTCACGCCTTCCGCCGCCGCGACGACGACAAACTGCGCGTCACGCGAAGCATCCCCGGCCACGAACACGCGCGGGACATTCGTGTCGCACAGCGTTCCAGTTCTCACCGTGCCGCGGTCCGTCAGCGTGCAGCCGAGCCGGATGGCGAGATCGGACTGTGGATGCTGGCCGGTAGTGAAGAAGATGACGTCGCGCTCGATCCGATCGCCGGCATCGAAGGCGATCGCCGTCAACAGTCCGTCCCGATGCTCGAGGCGTGCGATCGATTCAGTGCGGATGGCGACGCCGTTGCGCGCGAGACGTTCACGAGCGCGACGAGGGAGCGGCGAGCCGTGCGTACAGAGCACCATGTCTCGGCTCCACGTTCGCAGCGCCAGCGCCAATCCGGTCGCCTCGCGCCCGCGACCGAACGCGGCGAGGCGGCGGTCGCGGCACTCCCACCCGTCGCAGTACGGACAATGAAAGATCGAGCGGCCGTAGCATTCCTCGAAACCGCTGATGCCTGGCAGATCGTCGACGACGCCGGTGGCGATCAAGAGAAACCGCGCCTGCTCCTGGCCGCCGTTCGCGAGCGCGACGCGGTAATGATCGTCGGCCTGCTCCGCTCCGGTGACGCCGACGCGGCGCACTTCGATGCCGTACGCCGGCAGCTCACGACGCCCGAGATCGTTGAACTCCGGCGGCGCGATGCCATCGCGCGTGAGGTAGCCGTGCAGCGCGCGCGATCGGCGATTGCGCGGCTCGCCGACGTCGCAGACGAGGACCCGCCGGCGGCACCGTCCGAGCATTAACGCCGCGCTCAATCCCGCCGGTCCGCCTCCAACGACGACGACGTCATACATACGCGATGATCAGCCTTTGCAAGACGATCTCCACAACATGAGGTTTCGGTGAGCCGACGACTTTATGTGCGATAGAGCGACACTCGCTTTGATATGGAACACGATGACGAATTCGTCGATTTATGGCCTATTTTGGCACGTCTCACCGTGTAGACCCGCGGACACGTGTTCTTTTCGGGAACAGTGACGTATTGTCCTATTCAGCACTTTCGACCGGGGCGCCTCAAATATAAGACGTTTGAATTTAGCGCTTTACGTGGATCCAACGAATTGCACTGGAGCTTTGGCGAGTGCCTTGCTCTGCCATTGGCCGATGATCCACACGCGATCGCTCCTTCCCAGCCTACTCGGCGTCCTCTTACTGACGGCGGCTCAACCTGCTGCGGCCGATTCCAAATCTTCGAGCGCGAAGGTGGACCGCGCGCTGCGCGACTCACTGCAATCGGGCGCGTCGACTCAGTCCGTCATCATTTCAGTCAAGCCGGGATACCGCGACGTGCTTCGCCAGGCTCTCCGGCAGCACGGAGACGTCATCAAGTCGGAGCACCCGCTGATTGACGCGGTCGCCGTTGAGCTCCACAGCGTCGATGTCGACGAGCTTGCGAATCAGCCGTGGGTCGAATCGGTCGCGGCCGACTCGTTCGTGTACTCGAAGGCCAACAGGACCAACAGCGGGTTTGAGAGCATCCAGAACGTCGAGCCATCAGGATCGTCGACGACGTTGCGAAACACGCTGCGCACGACGCTCGGCTTGCCGTCCGTGGCCGGACCCGGAACGCCCACTGGAGCGACTGGCGTCGGTGTCGCGATCGTCGACTCGGGAATCTCACCGAGCGACGACTTTACGGGCCGAATTATCGGCTTCTATGACTTCACGAAGAACGGCCTGCCGACGCCGCCGTTCGACGACTACGGACACGGCACGCACATCGCGGGATTGATTGGCAGCAGCGGCAAGCTGTCGAACTACGAGTACCAAGGGATCGCGCCCGACGTGCATCTCGTGGGTCTGAAGGTGCTCGACCAGAACGGCCGGGGCAGGACGAGCGACGTCATCAAGGCGATCGAGTACATCACGGCGAACAAGGACAAGCTGAACGTCCACATCGTGAATCTGTCGCTCGGTCATCCGATTTACGCGCCCGCGAAGTACGACCCGCTCGTGCAGGCGGTGGAGAAGGCCAGCGCGGCCGGGCTAATCGTCATCACGTCGGCCGGCAACTTCGGCGCAAAGGAGCGAACGGGCGATCCCGGCTACACCGGCATCACGTCGCCGTGCAATTCGCCGTCGGCGATTTGCGTCGGCTCGGCGATGGCGAAGGACACGACTACGCGGGACGATGACGTGGTCGCGCCGTACAGCTCGCGCGGACCCGGCTGGTTCGACGGCGTCGCGAAGCCAGACGTCCTCGCGCCGGGTCACAATCTGGCCTCGGACACGAACGTTTCGTCGTACCTCTACAACCTGCTCCAGGCGAACCACGCGCAGGCGAAGAACGGCCTGCCGGTGCTGAAACTGAGCGGCACGAGCATGGCGGCGGCGGTGACGACCGGCGTCGTCGCCCTGATGATGCAGGCGCACAATCAGAATCTGGTCTCGCACCAGCACAAGGTGCTGACGCCGAATCTCGCGAAGGCCTTGCTCGAATACAGCGCGATCTCGCTCGCCGGCGCCGATTACCTCACGCAGGGTGCGGGCGAGATCAATGCGTTGGGCGCGATCGAGCTCGCCGAGACGATTGATACGAACAAGCCTCTCGGATCGTGGTGGCTCGGCATCGGCAATCTCGGCTCATCGCTCATCGGTACTCAGGCGTATCAGTGGTCGCGTCATGTGATCTGGGGCGATGCCGTCCTGACCG
>MNEX01000212.1 GCA_001917905.1 Acidobacteria bacterium 13_1_40CM_65_14 | reverse complement strand
CGCGGCAGCCGCGTTGGGGTGCCGTCGCGGGGTCCCCAACGCGGCAGCCGCGTTGGGGTGCCGTCGCGGGGTCCCCACCGCGCACGCCTGCGCGGTGGGGTGCGAGCGGAGCGGCCCGGCAGAGCATTCGAGAAGTCGCTCCACTAATACGCTCGCTCGTAGAGCTCGAGAGCCGCTGCCGCGTCGAACGGCCGCGGATTGAACGTCCCCGTCCATTGTGTCGCCGCATCAGTCGCGAGCGTTGGGAGATTCTCGCGCCGGACGCCGATCTCGCTGAGCATTGTTGGCAGGCCGCCCGTTCGCCGGAGCGCCTCGAGTCGCGACGCGAGTTGCTCGGCGGCGGGGGCGACACCTTCTTCAATGCTCGCGGGGACCCCACCCCCGCTCGCCACGTCTCGCGCATCCGCGCTCGACGTCGGCCGCAGGCGCTGGTCGGCCCCTACATCGCCGGTGGACCCGCGTGCCCGCCCCACGACATCGCTCGTAGGGGCGGACGCGTGTGTCCGCCCCACCAGAAGATGGCGATAGCGATCGCCGACATGATCCGCGTTCCAGCGGACGACGTGCGGCAGCATGATCGCGATCGCGACGCCGTGGGTCGTGCCGTGACGCGCGGTCAGCGGATTCGCGCACGCGTGCGTGGCGCCGAGCATCGACTGCTCGATCGCGATGCCCGCCTCGTGCGCACCGAGCAGCATCGCGCCACGGGCGATGAGATCGCCCGGCTCGGCGAGCACGCGCTCGTAGTGCCGCTCGAGCAGCCGCCACCCGTCCCGCGCGAACAGATCCGACATCGCCGTGCGCCGCGAGGTGACGTACGCTTCGACCGCGTGCGAGATCGCATCGTATCCCGCGATCGCCGTTACCTGCCTCGGCTGCGAGACGGTGAGCGCCGGGTCCAGAATCGCGACGCGGAACGCCGCCTTTGGATCGCCGCAGGCCATCTTCGCGTGCGTGTCCGCGTCGGAGATGATCGCGTAGGACTGCGCTTCGCTGCCGGTGCCGGCGGTCATCGGGATCCCGATCGACGGCAGCATCGGCCGCGTCGCTTTGCCGGCGCCCCAGTAGTCGCGCATCGTGCCGCCGTTGGTCACGACGAAGTTGATCCCCTTCGCGCAGTCGAGCGAGCTGCCGCCGCCGAGCGCGACGATCGAATCGACGTTCGCGTCTGCCGCGACGGCGCGGCCCGCCTCCACCATGCGCGTGTCGGGGTTGGCGTCGAAGTCATGAAAGAAGCGCGGTGAGATTCCGGCGGCCTCGAGGATCGCGGCCGCTCGCGCGACCTGTCCCGTCGCCACGATTCCTGGATCCGAGACGATCAACGTGCGCGTGAACCCGAGTTCGCGCGCCAGATCGCCGAGTCGCGCGAGCGCGCCTTCTCCGAACACGATCCGAGTCCGGAGCTGGAAATCGAACGGCCGCACGATACCCATTTCTTTTTCGTGCCTTCGTGTCTTCGTGGTTGCATGGCTTCGTGGCGCAGCCCTTCAGGGCCGCGATCTCGCGATCCGGTAAAGCTTGGTGGCAGTGCGGATGATGAGGCTGCCGTGCGCGACGGCGGGTGTGGCGAGCGTCATCTCGTCGAGCGAGTTCTTGCCCAGCACCTTGAACTCGGGTCCCGCCTGGATGACGTAGGTGTCGCCGTCCTCGCTCGTCGCGAAGATCTTTCCGTTGTACGCCCACGGCGACGAGGTGAAGCCGGCGGCGTCGGCGGTGATGCGCTGCCGGCCGTAGATTTCCTTGCCGGTCTTCGCGTCGTGGCACATGAAGAAACCGCGATCGAAGAGCGTGTAGTAGTAGTCGCCGTACACGATCGGCGACGGATTGTAGGGCCCGAGCGTCGGATGCGACCAGGCGATGAACGCGTTGCTGGTTTCGTCTTTCTTCAGCGAGATGTCGCCGGAGGCGCCAGGACGGATCGCGTAGGCCGGTCTAAACGGATCGCCCGGGTAGCCGGACGTGATGAACAGCAGGCCATGTGCCGCAAGCGGCGTCGGAATATCGATCGACGCCATGCCGGAGAATTCCCAGAGCAGCTTGCCGTTCAGATCGTAGGACCGCACCTTCTTCGTTCCCGCCGTCACGATCTCGGTCCGCAACCCGTTCTCCCACACGAATGGCGTCGTCCAGTTGCTGCCCTCCTCGCGGACCGTGCGCCAGATCTCGTGGCCGGTTTTCTTGTCGAACGCCGCGATGAACGATCGCTCGTCGTTGTCGTTGACGATGTACACGCGATCGCGATGGAGGATGGGCGACGCGGCATGCCACCAGCCGCTGCGCACCTTGAACGAATCCATCGGCTTCGACCACACCGGCTTGCCGCTCATGTCGAACGCGAACAGCCCGAGGTTGCCGAAGTACGCGTACACGCGCTCGCCGTCGGTGACCGGGGTTTCCGACGCGTAGCTGTTCTTCTGATGCTTCGGCTCCGACGGCACGCTCGTCCGAATGGTCTGCTCCCAGCGAATCTTCCCGGTGTTGAAATCGACGTCGTACAACACCCATCGGTGTGGATCCGTGGAGGTCGCGATGTCCTGACCCGACATCGGGCCGCCGAACGATCGCGGCGTATACGACGGCACCGGCTTGAGCGATTCCTCGGATCCTTTCGTGTTGACCGCAGCGGTGATGAACACGTGATCGCCAGACACGACGGGCGAGCTCCAGCCTCGTCCCGGCATGTCGATCTTCCACGCGACGTTCGTCGTGGCGCTCCACGTGTCGGGCAGCGCCGGATCGTCGGCAGCGACGCCCGACTTCGGCCCACGAAACTGCGGCCACTCCTGTTCGGCGTAGACGATCGTCGAGACGAGGAGAGCCAACACCACAACGCTCCACCACAGAGGACACGGAGTTAAAAACGTACGATCCCTCCGTGTCCCCCGTGTCCTCCGTGGTGGAGAGTTCGGACGTGGTGGAGAGTTCGGCCGCAGCGGAGAACTTGTCATCATTTGTGACCCGTGCCTGGCGAAGCGCGAACAATATTACACTCATGCCGTGAGACGCATTCTTCTTACCGCAATCATCGCCATCAACGTCGCCGCTTCAATGGTCGCCGCGCCGGGCCCCATGGCGGAGCGCTTCTGGCCTCAGTGGCGCGGTCCGTACGCGAACGGCGTCTCGAAGTACGCCGATCCGCCGCTCGAGTGGAGCGAGACGAAGAACATCCGCTGGAAAGTGGAGATTCCCGGCCGCGGATCGGCGTCGCCTGTCGTGTGGGGCGATCGCATCTTCCTCCTGTCAGCCATCCCAATCGCGTTGACCGGTCCGGCCGCGCATGCTCCGCAGGGTGGCGTGCAGCCGCGCCCACGTCATCGCTACGTCGTGCTCGCGATCGATCGCAAGACCGGCACGACCGTCTGGGAACGCACGGCGCGCGAAGCGACGCCCCACGAAGCGACGCATCAGGACAACGGCACGTATGCGTCGAGCTCCGCGATTACCGACGGCCGGCGCGTGTTCGCGTGGTTCGAGTCGCAGGGCATGTCCGTCTACGACATGGACGGCAAGCTGCTCTGGTCGAAGGATCTCGGCGACAAGAAGATGCGCAGCGAGTTCGGCGAAGGCAGCACGCCGGTCCTCTACAACAACCGCCTCGTCATCGTCTGGGATCATCAGGGTCAGTCGTTCATCGTGTCGCTCGACGCCGAGACAGGCCAGGAGCTGTGGCGCGTCAACCGCGACGAGATCGACACGTGGTCCACACCGCTCGTCGTCGAGCACGAGGGCCGCGCGCAAGTCATCGCGCCGGCGATGAACAAGGTGCGGAGCTACGACTTCGAGACCGGCAAGGTCGTCTGGGAGAGTCCGGGCGTGACGATGAACCCGATTCCGTCACCGGTGTTCGGGGACGGGATGGTGTTCGTGATGAGCGGATTCCGCGGCAACAACCTGAAGGCGATCCGTCTCGCCGGCGCGCAGGGTGATCTGTCGAAGTCGGACGCGATCGTGTGGTCGCTCAATCGCGACACGCCGTATGTGCCGTCGCCGCTGCTCTACGACAGCATCCTGTATTTCCTCAAGACCAACTCCGGCATCCTCTCCGCGTTCGACGCGAAGAGCGGCAAGCCGCACTATCAGCTTCAGCGGCTCGACGGCGTGCCCAACGTGTTCGCGTCACCGGTCGGCGCGAAGGGCCGCGTCTACCTGCCCGGCCGCGAAGGCGTGACGCTCGTCATCAAGCACGGTCCAACGTTCGAGGTGCTGGCGAAGAACAAGCTCGATGATGGGTTCGATGCATCGCCGGCGCTCGTGGATCACGAGATGTTCCTGCGCGGCTATCAGTACCTCTACAGCATCAGCGAACAGAAATGACGTCCTCCTTGTGGGTCGCGATTTGCCAGATGTTGCCGCATGGGTCCTTGACCATCCCGCGCCGGTCGCCATAGGGCAAGTCTTGTGGCATCTCGAGCGACACCGCGCCGGCCTGCAACGCACGCTGATACGTCGCGTCGATGTCGTCGACATACAGGTAGAAAAAGGACACGCGACCATGTGTAGTGCGCGACGGCTCCAGCGCGTGGTTAGCGCCCAATTTGCGCATACTCCACCGGTGAGAGCAACTTTGCGTAAGACTTCGTTTAGCTCCCCTTGAAGACCACCATCTCCCGAGTGGCCACGAACAACCAGCGACCGCGCTTCTTTTGAACGATCTCAACGCCTCTGCCTTGAATCGGAGCCAGTTCCTTTCCCGTGGAGTCGCGAGCGCCTGTAACCGTCCATGAACCGTCTACGATGGCGAGCTCCGGCGTCAAGAAGCGGACCCGGTCAATCGACGCGGTTTGCTGACTCGAGCTACTTGACGCTGCCAACTTCCGGAAGAATGCCTGAATCTGAGCCCTTTCTCTAATTAGCGTCCCGTCGACAGCAACGTAGTCAGCGCCTTCGTCCCAGAAATCTTCGAATGCGGTTACGTCACCGCGGTTGAGCCGGCCGATCGCTTGATCGACCATGTTGCGGATTGCCCGTTCATCATCCTCTTGCTGGAATGGCGCGGTGAACATGGTCGCCAAGATCACGACTGTGAACAACCCAACGTGGCCACCGGGCAGCATGTGGTTTCCCCTGAGTGTGTAGCAACTTCGAGCGCGACAAAAATGAGATCGTTGAATCTGCCTGCAACGATCGGCGCTCAACCGCGAGCCGCGCGAGACGACTTCCGCGATTTGGACTTGCGCTTAGTGCGGCTCGCCGGCTGCAGCGCCCTGTTAGGCAGCCCACCGGTGCTCCGCACGGCTCGTGCTGTATTAAGGACGCCCTTGAGCGCTTCGTTAACGGCCTGCTCGGTGGGAAAGGCGTCCGCAACTTCCGGCTCGATTAGGACGATGTTCGTTCCCTCCCGCGCTCGCCGCGCATACTTGCCGCGGACGCCGCCCTTCATGGATGCAAAGTCGTACTCGGCACGCATGTCGTCAGCTGGGATTGGATTCGTCTTCTTCATAAAACTTTCGCTCACGCCGTGTGGCGGCTCACGCGCTGATGATTCGAATGGTATCGCCGGTCTCAGTGTGTGACACCACCAGGATTCGACCGAGTGCTGACATCCCGATGATGAGAAATCGCCGTTCACCCGTTGAGTGATCGGCATCCGGAAATGTCGTCGAGAGTGGATCGTCGAACACCGTCGCCGCCTCGCGAAAATCGACGCCGTGCTTCTTGAAGTTTAGTTAATTCGATGTCCTGCATCGCACGGTAACCCGGATCTCGCGCTCGAATGTCGCCATCTGAAAGGTAGTGTTCAAGGTTGGGCCAAATCGTTCGTACGACTGCCGGCGCCGCACGCCGTTCGTACTTGGCCCGGAACTCGCCTTCGGACAGTTGGCCTGCTCGAAGCGACTCGAGATCGTCGGCTAACACGTTGAAATCGTCAGATCCGCTCACAACACCGGCGTTGCTTCGCGCTGTCTCACGGCTCCGGCTGACCTGCGGCGCCGCGCGTCCGATCAGCCCCTGTGCACGACGCCGATCCACGCAACACGCTCGCCGGTGCACCGAGCCGCGAAATTTGCCCACACGCTACACCCGTTCACCGCGGGCTGCATCTGAAAAATGGTCGCGCGGCGCCGTCAGGTGCAGCCGGTTCGACAGCGACCGGCCGACAACGGTATCCTTGATGTCGGGAGCCGCGATGCACAACGAATTCACAGCCGTGTTCGAGCGCGATGGCGACTGGTACATCGCGTATTCTCCTGAGATTCCCGGAGCCAACGGTCAGGGCCGCACGAAGGAGGAGGCTCGGGAGAGCTTGGCGGCCGCGATTGCCTTAATCCTCGCCGACCGACGCGAGGACGGACTTCGTGCCGTGCCGCCTGACGCCGAACGTGAGACCGTCACCGTCGAATGAAGCGCAGCACGCTGCTGCGGCATCTGCGAAAGCATGGCTGCGTGTTGAAACGCGAAGGCAACCCTCTGGATGAACCCAACCAACGGCGCCGTTGAAGCGGTGCCCCGCCACACGGAGATTCCGAACAACCTCGCGCGTAAGATTTGTCGTGGTCTTGGTATTCCAGAAATAGGCTAGAGATCTTCCCGACTGTCCAACGTGCAGAATGAGCCGCGCCGCGGCGACATGATGGCACGGACCGTTGGCGCGTCGGCTCCATTCTGAGTTAGACCGCCGTGTGTTCGTGACTACGTCCTTCGGACAATTTCCATGGCCGTGTCGGATTTCTTGAACCCGATCTTCTCCCAGAAGGGAACGCTGCCTCTGCCGGCCCTCAACACCCAGGTGATGTTGCCGGGGTCATTGACCTCCATGAGTCTTTGGACCATCTCTCGGCCGATTCCGTGCCCTTGCCGGTCGACAGCAACAGCCACCGTCGATATGTAGCCGTTCGAGGCTCCGTCAAAGAGTGCTCTTGCGAAACCTACAACACGCATTTTCTCGAGAGCGACGATGGTCCGGTCCGCCCCTTGGACCATTCTCTCGAACCGATCTTGATTGGCCACACGCTCGTGCCAACCGGTGTCGATCAACAATTGGCGAACCTGATCGTAGTCTTCGAGTCTTATTGGTCGGAACGTTATGTCCATTTCATTCATTGTTCGATCTTTGCGTTGGCGGTCTAACGACTGTTGGAGTAGACCGCTTCAAACACGCTGCGGCCAACCACAAATTGTGGTTGCGATCGGCGGCACTCCTAACCTGAACAACGGCGCATGCTAGCACGGACGACGCGCGCGCGGCACTGCGGGTGATTAGCTGCGACGGCGACGTTGACTGTCGCCGCCTCGCAGCCAACTGCTGACTACACATCTCCGGCGAATTGTCGGCAAACGCGGAAACACAAGGTGTAGAACGTGTCTCATAAACCCGAACAATCACGAAACCACGAAAGCACGAAACCACGAAAAAGAAAACCTTTAGGTTGTTTCGAGTTTTCGCGTTTTCGTGTTTTCGTGTTCTTGTGGGAACGCCATTTGTGAGATGGCTTCTAGTCAGTCACATGTCTGGCGAGAGATCTCCTGATTGACTGCGAGCGTTCGCAGCCAACAGCGTCAATCGGCGGCCCAGACGCGTGTACCCGCGCCGCGCCGCGTCGCTCAGCTCTGCAGCTTCTACGAACTCGCGAACGAGCTGAAAAAGATCCAACGCACGTATTCCCTGAAGACGACCAGCGGAAGGCGGCGCACCAGTCGAGCGCTTCGATCGGCGCATTGACGTCAGAGTCTCCCGGAGCTGCATGACATCCGGCGCTTCACGGCCCAATGCCAGATCGCTCCGAGGCACACAAGCATGACGCCGACGTAAAACGTCGTGTGACAGATGACGTGCACGAGGCGCTCATAGCGAATCGGTCCCAGCAGACAGAGCGCCTCTCCTCCGAAGATCAACAAAACGCCCGAGAGGATCAGGAGCGTCGTTCGCCTGCTCGTCAATCCGACGCTCGATGCAGAAGATCCGCGTCGTACTCCTTCACGTCGAAACCCTCAGCCGGATCCGGAGGCACGAAGTACTTCGTGATCGCGTCGAACTCTTCTTCCGTCGTCGGCTGCGAACCATCCGGCCGTTCGTCATTGCGACGGCGCAACCGGCGCTTGCACAACTCGTCAGACGCTCGGAGATAGTGAAGGACGACACGCACCTTCTCGGGATCGCAGAGCGATCGCACCCACGCACGCTCCTGCGGTACGTTGCCGCCGAAGTCGAAGACGACCGACACGCCGTGGCGGAGAAGGCTCTGCACGTGTGGCGCGATCGCGCTCCTCAATCGCGCTGACCGACTCAGGTAATCCCGGAAGTCGACGATCTCGCCAGGAAACAGCTTCGAGAGCCACACATCTTCGCTGAACAGCACCGCGTCGCACTCGTCAGCGATCCGCTTCGCCAGCGTCGTTTTGCCAGACGCGAGCTTGCCGCAAACGAAATGCAGAGTTGCGTGGCTTTCCAAGTCCCTATCGCTCGATGCGGACCTTCACCCAGCAGCGATCTTACCCACGACGATCAACGCGGAAACCGCAGAACACGCAGAGCCAGGTTTTTCTGCGGGTTCCGCGAGTTCTGCGTTCAACGTCGTGTCGGAACTCGGTCAGGTGGCGATCAGTCCGGTCACGCCGCGATCAACTCGTCTTCCACGCGCCGAGCAGCCGGCGAACGACGATCAGTTCGCCGATGTGATATGCCGCGTGATCGGCCGCCAGAAGTAACTCTCTCAGGTACGTCTGCCCCTGACCGTGAGGGATCCTCGCAAATAAATCGATCGCCGGATCTGCAGCCAGATCCTGAAGCGCTTTCCGATCCTGACGGAACTGGCTCACGCTGTCGTCCCACGCCGCTGGTGATACCGGTGCGGCCGACGCTGGCCAATAGTCATCGGGCCACTTCATCTCTTCGTAATGCGGGTTCCGGCAAAAGTCCAGGATGTCATGCTGCGTGATCCGAAGATGCTCGAGCAGCTGCCACGGCGAGTACGGAACGCCGGACGGCTGCTTTCCGCGAACCGCTGCCGGAATGTCCGCGACCGCGCGATCGAAGCCGACGTGGGCGTCTTCCCACGCAAGAAGCTTGCGGAGCTGTTCTCTGAGTGGCGCATCGCTCGTCATGGGTGGCATCTCGAACGAAGAACGTCGAACGAAGAACCCCGAACGACTAATACGACGGCCACAGACCGGGCGTGGCCAGTTCGACGGAGCGCCCTTCGGGATCGCGGAAGTAGATGCTCTGGCCACCGCGGTCCCAGCAGACGCGGCTTTCGATCGCGATGCCCATCTCGGCGAGCCGCGCTTCCCATGCGGCGACGGCGTCCGCGTCGATCGCGAAGGCGAGATGCACCGGTCCGCCGCCGTCGTGACCCGGCACGAGTCCGCCGGCGGTTTCGAGCGCACCCGAGTTGCCGCGCTGAAACAGCAGCAGCACGGTCCCCTCGCCGGCCTCGAGCGCCACGAGTCGATCGCCGGTGAGCATCGGCGTGGTGGTCAGCAGCGTCTGATAGAACGCCGCGCTGCGCGCGAGATCGTCGCAGTAGAGAACGGTCTCGAGAATCCGCCGAACGCGGGCACGCATGTCAAAGCTCTCCACCACGGAGGACACGAAGGACACGGAGGTTGAATCGTACTGGAATATACAGGTTTCTTCCTCCGTGTCCGCCGTAGTAGCTAGCTAAACTAAACGCAACCACGAAGGCACGAAGGCACGAAGAGAATGCTTTTCTTGTACCAGGGGTTCTTCGTGTCTTCGAGTCTTCTTCGTGGTTGCACTTTTCACCGAGAAGTAGCTAGTTCGTGTGGCGCTTCTCGAGCGTCATCTTCATCCCGTGTTTCGTGCGGAGCGTGACGACCGGCTGCGGCTCCACCGGGTGTCCCGGCACGAGACCGAGCGTCCACTGCTGCGCGATGGTCGAGACGACCAGGACGAGCTCCATCCACGCGAACGACTCGCCGATGCAGCGCCGCGGTCCGCCGCCGAACGGGAAATAGGCGAACTGCGGCAGGGTCGCCTTGAGCTCCGGCGCCCAGCGATCGGGATTGAAGCGCTCGGGATCCGAGAAGTACCGCGGATCGCGGTGCAGGATGTACGGGCTCATGATCATGATCGTGCGCGGCGGCGCGACGTAGTCGCCGATCGGGAATTCGGCGATCGCGCGGCGCCCCACGATCCACGCCGGCGGGTACAACCGCATCGCCTCGGTCACGACCTTCTCCACGAACGGCAGCGCGGGAAGATCGGCGACGCCCGGCAGCCGGCCCTGCAGCACACGATCGATTTCCTCGTGCAGCTTCGCTTCGACGTCGGGCGACTGGCTGATCAGGTACCACGTCCACGTCAGCGCGTTGGCCGTCGTCTCGTGGCCGGCGAGGAGAATGGTCATCGCCTCGTCTCGCACCTGCTTATCGGTCATCCGGCCGCCGTCGTCGTCGACATTCTCTTCATCTTGGGCGTTGAGCAACATCGACAGTAGATCGCCGTGATCGCGGCCGCTCGCCCGCCGCTCCGCGATCATGCCGTAGATGATCTTGTCGAGCCGCCTGCGCGCAGCTTTCGCCCGGCGCAGCTTCGGAATCGGCATCCGCTCCAGCAGATCCACGAAGGGCAGCATCGTCGTCCAGAACGACTCCATCACGTCGTTCATCGCGCGGCCGACTTCCTCCGCCTGTTTTTCCACGTCGACGTCGAAGAGCGTCTTGCCCGCAATCGACAGCGTCAGCCGCATCATCTCCTGCGCGACGTCCAGCGTGGCGCCGTCGGTCCACGCGCGTCGCGCGCGGTCCGCATACGTGACCATCGTCTGCCCGTAGCCGACGATGCGCTCGCGATGAAACGCGGGCTGCATCAGGCGACGCTGGCGCAGGTGCGTGGCGCCTTCGCTCGTCAGCAGACCGTTGCCGAGCAGCCGCTTGGTCCGCTCGAGGCCGCGGCTCTTGGTGAAGGTGCGGTTGTGCGTGACGAGAATCTCTTTGATGTGATGCGGATCGCTGACGAGGAAGATCGTCTCGCCGCCGATGCGGTAGGTCACGAGATCGCCGTAGGTCCGCGCGAGCTTCGTGATGAAGCCGAGCATGTCGCGGCCGGGCCAGTACACCGCACGCTGGAACAAGGAGAGTTTGGGGCCTGGGGGTAACACACGAGCGCCGCGTGCCGAGTGCTTGGTGCTTGGTGCCGTGCCGGGTGCTGGGGTGCTGGGTGCGGCGGTGCTGGGTGCCATGATGCGCGTGCCTCAGTGCGATCCTCTCACGGACCGACCCCGCGCGCCATCGCGCGCAGCGAGTCGCGCGCGAAGCGGCGCTGCAGCACGCGACTGTAGGGCCCGCCCAGTCGCGCGAGCGGATGGCGCGGCCGCGAGAACGCGAAGAGGTCGTACCAGACCGAGCCGTCGTCTCGCCGCCACTCGACCGAGAAACGCTCTTCACCCGATTCCATGTGATCGGGCAACGTGCCGTAGGCGAACCCGAAGCGCCGGATATTGCCGTCGCTGGGGCCATCGCCGTCGAGCACGTAGACGATGCGACAGGCGTTGAGCAACCAGAGGCCGAAGAGCGGTATGAGGATCGCGACCGTACGGTCCGCTTCGATCGGCACGTTCGGCCAGCACAGCGTCACCCAACCGATGTTGAACATCTCCCATCGCCGGACGGCATCGACCGCACGGGCGAACGTGCGCTCGCCTGCGCCGAGCTTGACGCGATTGTGATCGACCACGTACCCGTGCGGCGCGCGATCGCACGTGGCGCCGGCCGGCGTGTACGAGAACGGCGCGGTCTGCTGGCGACCGACGAACGCGGCGATGTCGCCGGCGGACGGAGGGCGCAGGGTGAGCATGCCGCCGCGTCAGAGAAGGGATTTGATCGCCGCTTCGAAGGCGTCCTTGGCCGTCAGGCCGATGTGCTTCGCGCAAATCCGGCCGTCGCGGCTGATGATGAACGTCGTCGGCAGGCCGAAGATCGGACCGTACGCGGCGTCTATGTCCTCGCGGCCGTCGCCGTCGAGAATCGTGTAGCTCATCTTGAACTCGCGCGCGAACGGCCCTGCATTCTTGAATTCGTCGAGCACGACGACGCCGACCACTTCGAGCCCGCGCGCCTTGTACTTCGCATAGAGATCGACGAAGCCGGGGATCTCGATCTTGCACGGACCGCACCACGTCGCCCAGAAATCCAGCAGCACGACCTTGCCCCTGTAGTCAGCCAGCTGGACGGCCTTGCCGTCGACGTTCTTCAGCGTGAAATCGAGATTCGCCTTCTTGGCGTTGGCGGGACAGGACGGGGCGGCGGGCGTTGTAGTCGCGCGGCTCACCGGCAAACGGGGCGCGGCAACAATCAATGCGGCCAGCGCCGCCGCACCAACGGACGCCACGATCTTTGATGCAGGCATGGACCGAAGAACACGCGGCGACGGTCGTTTATTCCAGGTACATAACGGCGCTAGTCAAACTCCCGTACGACTTCGGCTGTCCACGACGACCCGATGGTGTGCCACCTCGCGGTCGAAGTCGACGAGCATCCGCGCGGCGGTGTCGTGAACGACAGCGGTTTCGACCGCCTCACCGGCGAACGCGCGAACGGCCTCGATCGATTCCCACCACGTGATGACGGTGACCTCGACGGACGCGTCGCGCTCACGCTCGAGGAGCGTCACGCCTTGATAGCCGTGGATCGCGGCCAGTTCGGGGGCGACGGTCGACCGAAGGTATGCCGCGTACTCGGACGCGCGCTCGGGCGTCGCGCGCGCCTTCCAGATGCGCGCGATCATGGCGCGGCGGCGCCCACAACGACGGTCCAGGGGCGCACCCGCCAACTCTTGACGAGACCGTTCGTCACGTACGGGTCCGCGCCGGCGAAACGCTCGACGACCTCGGCGCTCTCGGCGCGAAACACGAGCAATGCGCCGTCGGGCGGATCGCCAAGCGCGCCGGCGAGCATCAATTCGCCGCGCGCGTGCGCGTCGCGGACCAGCGCGAGGTGAGCAGGCCGGAACGGCGTGCGCTTGTCGATGAATCCGTCGACCACGTCGTACATCAGTGCGAAGTGGGTCATTGCGACGATTTCACCGGCGTCATCTGACGCGCAAAGCGCAGATCCCACACGCGATCCTGGACAACGCTCAGTCCGGTGACTCGGCCGCTCGCGCGGCGGAAGATGACGAGGCCGAGCTGCGGCGCACTGAACGCGTCTGCGTAAACTGGCGTCAGCTTCAGCGTCGTGTCGGGACGCCGTCTGATCACGAGCGAGTCGCCGTCGATCCCGGCAATCAACGTCGTTTCCGCTTCGTCGCTGACGTAGGCGCCAGCGAGATCCTTGAGCTCGTCGACGGTCGGCTTCGCGGCCGGCACACGGTCGTACGTGTCGACCCTGCCAAACGCGTCGGTCATGCGCGCGCCGCCGCGTCCGTCGAATTCCCACGTCTGGCGCGTCGCGGCGGTCACGAGACGCGAGGCCGACATCGCGATGAGCGGTTGTCCCGCGGCGGGATTCAAGCCGTCGGACTGCCCGCGCTCCACGCGAAGGCCGTCCGCGCCGCGACTGACGGTCAGCGGGACGCCGGTCGTCGTGTGACGATAGAGGCCGGCCGTGCGATCCAGGTCCGCGGCGGTCAACGTGTAGGTCGCCGCCGGCGGCGCCGGCGCTTTGGCGCGATCCCCGAGATACAGGTCCGCGACGGCGCGGCCAGCCTGCGTCGCGTTCCCGCTGCTCACGTTGCACAGCACCGCGACCGACAGATGCTGATCCGGATAGCGCGCCAGATCCGCGCGGTAGCCCGCCGTCGATCCGCTGTGATCCACCTGACGCACACCTTTGTAGGTGCGGTTGTAGAGCCCGAGCGCGTAGTCGTGCGCGCGGCCGTCGCTGAATGCGCCGGGCTGCTGCTGTGCCGCGACGAACGACGCGTCGCCGACCGTCGGCGTCACGAAGTTCTCGTTCCACTTCAGCAGATCGCCGACCGTCGTCAGCAGTCCGCCGTTTCCGTACACCTTCTCGAACGGCATGTCGGTGTGGAAGCCGTCGCGCGTATCGTCGTACGCGATCGCGCGGTTCTTGACGATCCGCGTGTGGTCGTCGCGCCAGGAGGTGTGCGTCATGCCGAGCGGCTCGAAGATCCGCGTCCGCGTGAAGTCCGCGAACGGCATGCCGCTGACGCGCGACACGATGATCGCCGCCAGGTTGAATCCCGTATTGCTGTAGGACCAGCGCGTGCCTGGCGGAAAGTTCAACGCGCGCTGATGATTGACGATTTCCAGCACGTGCGCGTGCGTGTGCACGCGCGTCGTCCGCGGCCAGCCGGCGACGGCCGCGACGCTGCCCCAGTCGCGCAGACCGCTCGTGTGATTCAGCATGTGGCGGATCAACAGCGGAGCCGCTTGCCCGCCGAAGCCCGATGCCCTTGTGCCGGGCGAAGGCGGGAGGTCCGGAAGCTCGGGGATGTACTTCTTGACCGGATCGTCGAGCGACAGCTTGCCGTCTTTGGCGAGCAGCAGCACCGCGGCCGCGGTGAACTGCTTGGACACCGAGCCGGCTTCGAAGATCGTGTCCGGCGTGTTCTTCACGTCGTGCTCGAGGTCGGCCATGCCGTACGCCTTCGTCAGCGCCGGTTTGCCGTCCACGGCGACGCCAACGGCGCAGCCAGGCGTGGTCGTCGTCCACTTGGCGAACACCTTATCGACCGGCGGATCAGAATCAACAGCAGACGGCCGACTGACAAGAACCAAGCCCATTGCCACACTGGTCGCAAACGGGATCGCACGGTTGAACTGCCGGATGGTCACCTTCCTCATCACGTACCTCTCAAGGACGAGGAGTGTAGCCTACAGTCAGTCGGCTCGCCACACGCGTCCTGTCATTCGCGGGAGCGAACCGGATTGACAAACTAAGAGAGCCCGAAACGCAGAGGATTTCAGCAACACAGCTCAATCCGAGGCTGTACACTTCGGGCGTGGGGTTCTCCGACGGCGAACTTGAAGGGGACGAGCTTCCGGTCAGACCCGATGGCTACCTCGAATTTGTTTGTGCGGAGCCCGAAGACAAGGCGATTCTTCCGTCATGGGTCGATGCCGTACGCGACAGTTCGAACCCGGTCCGAAGGGACGCCGTCGAACTCGCCGGAATGGCATTCAAGAAATGGCGTGAGGCCCGCAGTCACCGCGAGG